>JBEGUE010000229.1:0-3301 GCA_041179045.1 Pseudomonadota bacterium | reverse complement strand
CCTTGGCCCTGCTTATGTTTGCAAGCTCGCAGATTCTGTAATTCACTTGGTAAAACAATTACCGCTGACTGGTTCGGTAATTCAGTAAAGCCTTGAATTGTAACCCAAAAAAAACCCAGGAACGAGTCCTGGGTTGGAATCCACCTATGTTTAAGTGGAGGAGACACTGGGAGGTAAATCAATCTCTTATATAAGACTGACTACCAATATGGTTATTGTATCGAGAAATATGGTGCAACGCAAGAATATTGACCAAAATCAATTTTATGATGTTTTTTGGCAAAAAACCGCTAGTAACTACCAGTCATAATTATTGGTAAACTATTGATAATATTGATTAATTTTGTAAATTAAGGGTCGCTAACATGGAATGTCAAGTAAGTTGGTTAGGTAATGGCGGCATGGCGTTTTCAGCAAAAACCGGTAGTGGCCATCAGGTCACAATGGATGGGCCGCCCGAAGCCGGGGGCAAAAATAGTGCCCCAAGGCCTATGGAGCTGATTTTGGCAGGAACTGGTGGCTGCGCCGCCTTTGATGTGGTTTTAATCCTACAAAAGGCTCGCCAAGAGATTAGCGCTTGCGATGTCAAGCTTGCTGCTGAGAGAGCAGAGACTGAACCCAAGGTCTTTACCAAAATCAACCTGCATTTCACGGTGAAAGGCAAAAACCTCGATTTAAGCAAGGTTGAGCGTGCAGTCAAGCTTTCTCATGAAAAGTATTGCTCCGCGACAACCATGCTCGCCAAAACGGCAGAAATTACTTATTCCATCGATGTCCTGAATGATGAATAAGTCTTAAGAAAGTGCAGAGTCAATCGATAAGCCGGATTCTGTCGCCTAGATTTGCATCTAGGGGCAATCATTCCTCTAGGCCGGCAGTTACCTGACGGCTCAAGCTCCCTACCCGCAGACTCAGCGGGACGCCTCATCGCCTGCTTACTTGGGATTGCTCCAGGTGGAGGTTACCGCGTTTCACCGTAACTAAATACGCTCGTCTCTGTGGCCCTATTCCTCACGTCACCGTGGATGGCCGTTAGCCATCACCCTTCCCTATGGAGTCCGGACTTTCCTCCCCCTCAATAAAGAGGCGGCGATTGCCCAATTGACTCTGCGCCTGCAGTCTAACGCAGTCGCAGAAATTTAACCTAAAAATGAATAGCGAAAGTCCTGGCTGGCTTAAGCCAAGGTCCAAGCAATCGTCTCACCTGCGCGCAGCGGCACAATCGTTTCATCTCCCAAAGGAAGCTCTGCGGGAATGTTTTGCGCCTGCTTCACCAAAGTTACTTTCTGAGTATTGCGCGGTAATAGATAAAAATCCGGGCCAAAGAAACTAGCGAAACCTTCAAGTTTGTCCAACTTACCAACACTCTCAAATGCCTCAGCATATAAACCTAAGGCATTAAAGGCGCTGTAACAACCAGCACAACCACAAGCAGCTTCTTTAGCGCCCTTAGCGTGGGGCGCACTGTCTGTGCCCAAGAAAAATCTGGGGCTGCCACTTGTTGCCACTTCTAATAAGGCAACACGGTGCTCTTCACGCTTGAGTACTGGCAAACAATAGTTATGAGGACGAATGCCACCAGAAAAGATCGCATTACGATTCATCAATAAATGCTGCGGAGTAATCGTCGCAGCGATGTTATTTTTTCCAGCAGTATGTGCATCACGAACGTAGTGTGCAGCTTGCTTAGTAGTAATGTGCTCAAACACAATCTTTAGCTCAGGAAAATCTTTGCGTAAAGGTTCGAGTACTTGATCGATAAACACTGCCTCGCGGTCAAAGATATCAATGTGAGCACTAGTCACTTCACCATGTACTAACAAGGGCATACCGACCGCCTGCATTGCTTCCAACGCAGCATAACAACGTTTGATATCACTAACCCCTGCATCACTATTAGTTGTAGCCCCTGCAGGGTACAGCTTAAATCCGACAATGCCAGCATTCTTTGCCTTACGCACTTCATCCGCAGCAGTGTTATCCGTGAGATACAAGGTCATTAATGGTGTAAAGCTAGTCACACCCAAAGATTGAAGATTGGCCTCAATGCGACCACGATACGCATTTGCCAAATCAACTGTAGTCACTGGCGGCTTCAAATTTGGCATGATGATGGCACGCGCAAATTGGCGCGCAGTATCCGCCAATACATCTCGCATCACTTCACCATCACGAATATGCAAATGCCAGTCATCCGGCTGAATCAATTGAATTTGTATTGGGCTATTGGACATAATTATTTATCAAGCAAGATGATGCGGAAATCGTTGACATTTGTCAGTGTAGGGCCAGTTTCCACCAAAGCATCTAGTTGCACAAAAAAACCGTAGCAATCGTGCTGGCCTAGATACTGTGAAGGGATCAAGCCTTGCTTATCAGCAGACTGGCGGGTCTCGGGTGTAAACCATGCACCGGCATTCTTTTCGCTACCATCGATACCATCGGTATCTGCAGCCAAAGCAGAAACATGAGGAAGATCAGTTGATGCCGCGAAGAATGAAAGTAGGTATTCACTGCAGCGACCACCACGACCTTTAATTCCATGGGGAATGGTTACCGTGCACTCACCACCCGAGATGAGAGCGATTGGTTTATCCGCTTTGAGTAGTAAGTGCTGACGGGCCAAAGAGGCTTGCTCTATCCCCACAGCTTGAGCCTCGCCCGTAATAGTGTCACCCAAAATCACTGGTTCATAGCCTTGCGTGCGAACGTAGTCTGCTGCAGCCTCAAGACTCTTATAGGCTGTAGCAATCACATGATTACTGACCGCCGCATTTTGAAGGTCTGCTTCTTTTAAAGTCTCTGGAACATCACCAGCAACACCACCTTGCAAATGAGACAAAACAGATTCTGGAATGGAAGTATCACTTAAGTGATATTTGAATAGAATATCCAGAGCATCCTGATAGGTCGAATAATCTGGTGCGCAGGGTCCACTTGCAATATCTGCTGGCGCATCTCCAGTGACGTCTGAAATCAGCAACGCTTCAACTCGAGCACCACGTGCAATAGCTAATCTTGCTAAATTACCACCCTGAATCGCTGATAAATGTTTACGAACGACATTCATCTCCTCAATTGGCGCACCAGAGCGTAATAGCGCCTCGGTAGTCTTGCGCATATCTTCGATACTGATGCCAGCTTGGGGCAAAGTAAGCAAACTTGAACCGCCGCCAGAGATTAAGGCAATCAAAACATCACCAGTTTGCAATTCACCAACTAAGCGATAGATTTCTTTAGCGCCGTCCATACCCGCTTGATCCGGTACGGGATGACCTGCTTCAATAATTTGGATCTGACT
>JBEGUE010000228.1:0-3156 GCA_041179045.1 Pseudomonadota bacterium | reverse complement strand
TCCTACTGCGTGATCAAGTGGTGAGCTCAGCAAACTCGCACCTCCCGCCGAACCAAAGAAAAGTTGGCATGGTCTTTCAGGACTTTGCCCTCTTCCCCCATCTCAATGTTTTAGAAAATATCGCCTTTGGCTTACAACACCTATCAAGCAATGAGAGGTCTTCAGTAGCCATGGAGTGGCTAAAGCGGGTTTCGCTATCAGACAAAGCCGACGCATACCCTCATGAGCTCAGTGGCGGCCAACAACAGCGTGTGGCACTAGCAAGGGCAATGGCGCCAGAACCCGATTTAATTTTGCTAGATGAGCCCTTCTCCAGCTTAGATATTGAACTTAGAGAGCGTCTTGCAGGCGAGATGAGAGAAATCCTCAAGTCAAATAACATTACTGCCCTTTTGGTCACACATGATCAATTTGAAGCCTTTGCCATTGCCGATAAGGTCGGCGTCATGACGGATGGCAAAGTACTTCAATGGGATGTCCCTTACGAGCTGTATCACAAGCCAGCCAATCGCTATATTGCGGACTTTATTGGTCGCGGTGTATTTCTAAAAGGCATCGTTCAAGCTAACAACAAAGTCAGAATTGAGTTAGGCGAACTCGAACTAGAGGAGGATCGTAGCGCTGAAGTTGGGAAAGAAATCGATGTACTGTTGCGCGCTGATGATATTGTGCATGATGACCACAGCACTCTCCTGGCAGAGGTTGTGCGCAAGACCTTTAGAGGGGCTGACTTCCTATACACCCTCAAACTTGCTTCAGGTATTGAAATTTTTGCTTTTGTGCCCAGCCACCATGATCATGCGATTGGTGAAAAGATTGGCATACACTTGGTAGCCGATCACGTAGTCACATTTAGTGAATGAGTCGCTTCACCAATAAAAGCACCTTTATTTCCCCCTCAGCAGAAAGTACTCTTTTCAGATACATTGTGTTTTTGCCAATGTCAGATTTTTCTGGAAATTGAACATGCTACCGAATATAGAATTAAATCGCCTAAACGGTAATAAAGAGCAAATGTCTGCCTACGTAGGCAAAGTTTTATTAATAGTCAATGTAGCTAGCCAGTGCGGCTTTACTTCTCAGTACAAAGAGCTGCAAGACCTATATGATGACTTCCAGACTCGAGGCTTAGAAATCCTTGCCTTTCCATGCAACCAATTTGGCGGCCAAGAGCCCGGGACACCTGAACAGATCAAAGCCTTTTGTAGTTCTCGGTTTGGGGTCACCTTCCCTGTTTTTCAAAAAACGGATGTCAATGGCCTAAACACCCACCCCCTCTTTGAGCATCTCAAAACAGCTGCCCCAGGCTTACTTGGAACCGAAGCTATCAAGTGGAATTTCACAAAATTTCTAGTGGGCCGTAATGGGCTACCAGTCAAACGCTTTGCCTCAGCAAGCTCACCCGCGAGCATCAGTGCAGATATTCAAAAACTACTTTAATTAACGAAGAACATTGATACATGAATGATGGCATCCCACTTTCAGAAGTAATACGCAAACGCATCAAAGCTAAAAAAGCGCGGTTTCATGCAAACGATAATATTTCGGCCTTTATTCAAGCTGGTGAACTCGATGCCTTAGTCGAAGAGGTCTCTGAAAAAATGCAGGCTGTTTTAGAAAGCCTTGTCATCGATACACAAAGTGATCACAACACCAAAAACACCAGCAGGCGTGTTGCCAAAATGTTTGTTAATGAAGTATTTAAAGGTCGCTACGTTGAGCAACCTTCGCTCACAAAATTTCCCAATGTCAGCCAACTGAATGAGTTGATGATTATTGGCCCCATTACCGTCAGAAGCGCTTGCTCCCATCATCTATGTCCGATCATGGGCAGAGTTTGGATTGGGATACTGCCCGATAAGAACTCCGCCCTCATTGGCCTCTCGAAATACTCTCGCCTAACTGAGTGGGTGATGTGTCGTCCACAAATTCAGGAAGAGGCGGTTGTAGAGCTCGCCGATATGATTGAAAAGAAAGTTAAGCCTACTGGCGTTGCGATTGTGATGGATGCTGATCATTTTTGTATGCAGTGGCGAGGCGTCAAGGATCCTGACTCCAAAATGATTAATAGCGTAATGCGAGGATCTTTCTTAAAAGATTCTAATTTACGTCGTGAATTTTTGTCACTGATTGCACGCAATTAAAACAGCCAAAGAGAGTATTGAATGACATCAACGGCCTGCATCGAATTAAAAGATCTCCAACTGAACACCCAAATTGGGACCTATGCGCCTGGTGCCACCATCCCCGATCAACATCTATTGAATCTGACTTTATGGATTAACCCCAAGCTGATTTTGATTTCAGAAGATCTCATGAGTCGGGTGTTCGATTACGACCCCCTCGTACTTGAAATTGATCGCCTAGCTGCCGATGGGCATTACGAGACTCAAGAAAGACTAGTGACCAGGATAGTTGATGCATGCGCTCGCTATTCGGAAATTGAGTCCCTAGAAATTAGCCTTAGCAAAACGCCCGTGAGAGAGAACTCAGGCGTATTGGGCATCAAACTATATGTTGATGAAAGCAACCTTGCCAAGATGAGAACAGCGCTGGCTTAGAGGCTTAAGCTTCTTCCTCGAGAGTATCCACGAGATGGTCATACTTTAAAAAATTTTCACGATGTCTTCTGTAGTACAAAAGGCCTTCATTCAGGCTGGCTACAGTAGCGCCTTGTTCGCGCATCTTATCCCAGAGATTCCAGTCCTCTTGCGGATGAATGCCATCGGCATATCTCTCCTTGTAACCGACTAGCTGACCTAGGGAGGTTCGATACATCATAGACCCGTGATGCTTTCCTTCGCGATCCCAGTACAGATCTCCGTGGTGAGACCGAGTCTCGCCAGGAACACGGTCATGGATCTCTTCTTTTAACTCGCCAGTAACCACAATGTCATAAGTAACGATATCTGCATCAGCATTGGATAGCAGCTCAATTGCATCTGATCTGAGCCAATTGTCAGCGCCAATGAATAGAACGTATTCCGTGTTGACTCCCATTAGTAGATCATGAAAGTTATCTACAGTACCTAAATTCTGAGGTCTGAGAATATATTGAATATCGGGGTATAGCTTGGGTAAATGGCTGCAGTCATGCGCCCCGTCATCAACAAATAAAATTCTGGCGGGGGCTTTTGTTTGAGATAGCAAAGACTC
>JBEGUE010000227.1:0-7197 GCA_041179045.1 Pseudomonadota bacterium | reverse complement strand
CATCTTTGGTGTAATGCTCTTTATGCTTGCAGCCTTCATGTTTAATGAAAGCCGCAAGGCATTTGGTTTTTAAGAAACCTTCTTCTTGCTGTTAACTAGTGTATTGCTGACGCAGAATATTCTTCTGAACCTTACCCATTGCATTGCGAGGTAAGTCAGCAACAATCTCTAAACGCTTTGGAATCTTAAAATTCGCGATTTGCGTTTTCAGTGTTGCGATCATGGCCTGGGAATCTAGCTTGGCACCTGCTTTTGGTACTACTACTGCCATTACCGCCTCACCAAAATCAGGATGAGGGATGCCAATCACAGCACTCTCATCTACACCGTCCATATCATCGATAAAACTTTCGATCTCTTTTGGATACACGTTGTAACCACCAGAGATAATCAAATCCTTGCTACGACCAACGATGCAGAGGTAATCCTGAGGAGCTTTTCCGCCATTAGCATCGCCACCCCAGCGACCAACGTCACCAGTCTTGAACCAGCCATCTTTGGTAAATTCTTCTGCGGTTTTTTCCGGCATACGCCAGTAGCCCTTAAATATATTTGGGCCCTTCACTTGAATACTACCGATTTCATCAAGGCCGCAAGGCTTATTGCTTTCATTCACGACACGCACTTTGACGCCGGGCAGAGGCAATCCAACTGACCCACCTACGCGATTGCCTTTATACGGGTTAGAAACGAGCATGACAGTTTCACTCATGCCGTAGCGCTCAAGAATTGGCTGGCCAATGACTTCTTTGAAAGAGTTAAATGTTTCAGTCAGCAATGGTGCAGAGCCCGACACAAACAGACGCATATTGCGCGTGACGTTCTTATTAAAATTCTTATCTGCAAGTAGGCGTACGTAGAAAGTAGGCACACCCATCATCACAGTGGAATTTGGCATGTGATGAATCAGTTGTGCAGTATCTAAGCGTGGCAACCAAATCATTTTGCTGCCGTTAATTAATGCCCCATGTGCAGCTACAAATAATCCATGTACATGGAAGATTGGGAGCGCGTGCAATAAGACATCGCCTTTTTTCCAACCCCAAAACTTCTGCAATACCTGCGCATTACTACCCAGGTTTTTATGAGTCAACATTGCGCCTTTGCTGCGACCGGTTGTGCCAGAGGTGTACAAGATGGCTGCTAGGTCATCATCCTTCATCGCAACAGTTTTGAACTTATCACTTTGACCAGCGGCGCGCTCTAGTAGAGTGCCCTTGCGATCCTCATCTAGGGTAAAGACGTGCTTAGTGCCCGCTTTAAAAGCAACCTTAGATACCCAAGAAAAATTTTTGCTGCTACAGACAACCACCGCAGGCTCAGCATTCTCTAGAAAGTATTGAATCTCAGCCGCTTGATAGGCGGTATTTAAGGGCAGGTAAACATAACCTGCTTTTACAGTTGCTAGATACAGAAAGAGCGCCTCAGGTGACTTTTCAACCTGAACAGCTATTCGAGATCCCGCCGGTAATTTGAGGCTCTTAAGCAGATTAGCCATCTTGGAAGTAGCACGCTCCAGATCACTCCAGGAGTAGAGCAAACCATCATGCGTTTCCAATGCACAAGCCTGCTTATCTTTTGGAAAACCTGTTTCCAATAAAGAATATAAATTCATCCGAGCCTCAAAAAACCAAACAATAAAAACAATTCAAACAATTGCTAATTAATCTAACGTAGCGCCAGATTTCTTAACCACTCCAGACCAACGTGCCACATCAGCACGAACCTGTCTACCGAATGCTTCACCGTATAAATTAGGCGTGTCAGAGCCATTCTTTTCCCAGATCGCTTTAAGCTTCGGTGTATTTAAAGCCTTTTGTACTTCAGCGATCATTTTGTCTACGATTGGTTTAGGAGTGCCAGCTGGAGCAAAAATGGAGTACCAAGTAGATACCTCATAGTCAGGCAAGCCAGCTTCCTTAAAGGTAGGTACGTTCGGGATAGCAGTTGAGCGCTTATTTGACGCCACAGCAATCGCCACTAACTTACCAGCATTAATCTGTGGAGCGGAAGTTGCAAGACCATCAAATTCAAGATCAACTTGGCCAGCTAACAAGTCATTCATAGCAGGGCCCGCACCACGATATGGAATATGGGTAATGAAGGTACCTGTTTGAATCTTAAATAATTCACCAGCCAAGTGATGAACTGTGCCGCTACCAGCGCTAGCAAAGTTATATTGACCAGGATTCTTCTTCATGAGATCAATGAACTCTTTAGCATTACGTGCACTCACGCGCTGTGGATTGACCACCAATACTTGAGGAACGTTTGCCAACATAGCAACTGGAATAAAACTCTTCTCGATGTCGTAGTCTAAATTCTTGTACATCGAAGGCGCGATAGTGTGGTGAGTAGCACCAATGAACCAGGTATAACCATCAGGGGCAGCCTTAGCAGCAACTGAGGCACCAACAGTACCACCCGCACCACCGCGATTATCAATAATGACTTGCTTACCCAATTGCTCTGTTAATTGCGCAGCCAAAGGCCTTGCAAAAGCATCAGTTCCACCACCGGCAGGGAATGGATTTAAGAATGTAATCTGCTTAGCTGGCCACTCTTGTGCAAAGACAGCTAGAGGGGCTGCGCAGACTAAAAAAGCTGCCTTTTTGAGCAGACTTAAAGAAAGTACTGACGATTTGTTTTTACGATTAAACACTTTGTCTCCTTTTGGATCAATCTAGTAATTGACTTCATTTTTATAAATACAGGGCTTATTCTAAGGGCACTTAAGACTTACTGCAAAAGTCCGTACAAGGGAAAACACTAGGGCGCCATTAGGCGAGCTACGGCCCTGGAATATACGATTTCACCATTAGCAAAGCGCTCATGGTTATCTTCCACGCTTCCCAGGTCATAAAGATAGTTCACCATCAAACCAGCAGATTGGCGCAGCCCTTTGCGAGATAAATCGCCTGCCCAGTTCACCAAATGCAATTTGGCACCGTTACCCAAATGAAACTTCGCCACGGGGTTGCCATCGCGCCCGGTAGAGGCCAAGCCCAAATACATGCTCGCCAGGCTCAATAAAGCAGTTTTTTCTTTCTCAGGTGCCAGATCGGGATGCCATCCACCCGCCAATCGCTCAGACCAAGATTGACTCTCAAGCCCCAGTACCGCCAAAGCAGCATCTCGGGCCACCTTGAGGTTTGGCTTCAATCTATCAGCTGGGACACCATCACCTAAATTCGCACCTGCAGCTACCCAATCCATAAACCCAGGGATGGGTGACAAAGTTACAAAGGTTTTTATTCCAGGGAACTCTGCATGCAATTGCTCAGCTACACGCTTAATTAAAAAGTTGCCCATCGATACGCCGCGAAGTCCAGATTCGCAATTACTAATCGAATAAAAAACGGCGACTTTATATTGGGATACTTGATCCACTGTTTCTGCTTTTTTATCAACCAATGGTGTTATGACTGTTGGTATCTCAGGCAGGAGCGCCACCTCTACAAAGATTAATGGCTCACTTGGAAGCTGCGGATGAAAGAAGGCAAAGCAACGACGATCAGGCTGCAGGCGGCGGCGCAGGTCGTCCCAACCATCAATCGCATGTACCGCCTCATGTTGAATCAGCTTCTCAAGTACCTCTGCAGGGGACTTCCAGTCAACCTGGTGCATCTTCAGAAATCCGGGATTGAACCAAGAAGACAACAAGTGGCGCATATCGAAATCCACGGCAGCCAGCTCAGGCTTTTTATCTAATAGCTGCAATAAATCACGGCGCATTTGTACTACAGCCGCAGTACCCTGACTGGCACGATTTAAGCGACGGAAAAATTCTTGGCGAGGAGACTCAGAAACTTTTTGCAACTGGATGTAATTGCGCGCACTAGAGTCCGCTACAAAATTTTGCGCCGCTTTAAGTACTGCATCAGCTTGAGGATTAAGCTTCTCAAACAAAAAGTTGAAGAAAGAGACATGCTGATCTTTCGCTAACTTGCGATAGTTATTCACTACATCGTCAGCCATGCTGAGCGCATTGGATTCTCCTCGCTCCGATATCAGTCGCTTAATAGCGTTATTTGCCTTAGACAAATTTCGAGCTTTAGTGAGCTTCTCCAGCATGGATTTCTTTCGATTGAGGTGGAAATGGTCTGAAATTAGGCAGAATCAGCAAAAAACCAATATTTTCATGGGTAATCAAGGCCATTTAGAGAACTTAACTACAAAAGACCCGGAAAATCGGATTTTTAACTACTGATAACTACCTTTTTTCGTATTTACTCTCACTATAAGGTAAATTCCGAAAATGATCATGGGTACAGAGAGCCACTGCCCCATGGAAAGGCCTAAACCCAGAAGCCCCAAGAAAGCGTCAGGCTCTCGCGCAAACTCTGCCAAGAAACGACAAACACCATAACCCAACAAAAATAGGCCTGAAATCTGCCCCACCCTGCGAGGCTTGCTGGAGTAAATCCAAAGGATGATGCCCAGGCAAATACCCTCACCGAAGAACTGGTAAATCTGGGAGGGATGACGGGGAATAGAGTCAACCATTGGGAAAACCATCGCCCAAGGTAAGTCTGTCGGTCTTCCCCACAGCTCACCATTAATGAAATTACCCAAGCGACCAAAGGCTAGCCCAAATGGAACTAGTGGCGCAACTAAATCACTAACAACAAAGAAAGGAACTTGGCGACGATAGGCAAACCAAAATAAAGCAAACAAAACACCGAGGAGCCCGCCATGAAAAGACATGCCGCCTTCCCAAATCTTGAAGATACTCAGAGGATTTTCAAAGTAGTAGCCTGGCATATAGAACAGGGTGTAACCCAAACGCCCTCCAAGCACTACGCCTAAGACACCCACAAATAAAAGATCCTCAAGATCTTTGTATGACCACCCCAGAGACTGGTATTGCGGAGCACGTATACGCAAACGACCCAGCAATAAAAATTGAGCAAACGCCAAGAGATACATCAAGCCATACCAGTGGATGGCAAATGAACCAATGCGAATGACTGCAGGATCAAATTCGGGATGAATCAACATACTAAAAGGCGAATCATTCTTACGCTTTAGATTGATCGAAGTTATGCAACTCGTGACCCAAGTCACGATAGGCTTTATAACGCTCTCGACCAGCGAGTCGCTCAGCTTCGTCAATGGTCACAACCTCAACGATGCGAGGGAAGCGGGCAAGCAAACCGGGGACGTCAGAAGGCATGCGCATTCCCAAATGAATCAGTACATCTGCATGCGGAAGGTGGGATAAGGCTGGTGACAGAAAATCATCTGTCAGCAAAATAGGTGTATCGATTGCTGTTTCATCTTCAATCAAGCAGTGGGGCAAAAAATCCGTTGCACTAAATGCCCACAGCAGCTCATCTAACTTTTTGAGATCCGCTTTCTCGCCTACCATCACGATATTGCGAACAGGTTCGCCAACAGGTGTGGCACTCCAGATCTTGCGTGTTAAGCGACAAGCATATTCCAGCTTATCGCTAACATTGCTATGAAAATCAATCCGAGCCATGAATTACTTTTGCTCTAGTAAGTAATTCACGAGCAAAGGAACTGGGCGCCCAGTTGAGCCTTTGGCAGCGCCACTCTTCCAGGCAGTGCCGGCAATGTCTAAGTGAGCCCATTTATATTTTTCGGTGAAGCGCGATAAGAAACAAGCTGCAGTCACGCTACCTGCTGGACGTCCACCAATATTGGCCACATCTGCAAAGTTCGACTTTAACTGCTCGTGATAGGCCGCATCCAAAGGTAAGCGCCATACAGTATCCAAAGAGGCATGACCTGCCTTCGTGAGTGAATTCACTAAACCCTCGTCATCAGAGAACACGCCGCTATGTACATGACCCAATGCAATGATGCAGGCGCCAGTTAAGGTGGCTACATCAATCACTGCTTTAGGCTTAAAGCGCTCAACGTAAGTTAAAGCATCGCACAGGATTAAGCGACCTTCAGCATCGGTATTGAGAATCTCAATCGTTTGCCCCGACATACTCTTCACAATATCGCCAGGGCGAGTAGCATTACCGGAGGGCATATTTTCACAAGTCGGAATCACGCCGATGACGTTCTTTTTCAACTTCATTAAAGCTGTAGCGTACATCGTGCCAATCACCGATGCAGCGCCGCACATGTCATACTTCATTTCATCCATCGCCTCACCAGGCTTAAGAGAAATACCACCAGTATCAAAGGTAATACCCTTACCCACCAACACAATCGGAGCCTCACCTACTTTGCCACCGAGGTGACGCATCACAATAAATTGTGGCGGCATATCCGAACCTTGAGCCACAGATAAAAATGAACCCATACCTAGGGCTTCAATTTGCTTGCGGCCTAAAACCTCAACCTTTAACCCAGTCTTTTTGCTTAAGCCTTGTGCCGCCTTACCTAAATAAGTTGGCGTACAAATATTGGGGGGCAAATTACCCAAGTCTTTAGCTAAATTCATACCCTCAACCATTGCAGCACCCTCTGAAACTGCAGCCTTGAGTTCTTTGGCACAAGCATCATTTCCAGCAAAAGTGAGGTGGTTAAACGTATCTGCTTTATCTTTGGCCTTGAACTTCATCGCCGGCTGGCGAACCCCAAAGCGATATGCTTGGTCGCCAGCATACTGAATAGTCAAGCGCACTTCTTCTGCAATGAACTCTGCACGATGGCCCAAAGCAAAACTTGGAATAAACCACAAAGCACTCTGGATGGAGCCACCGCTGAGCTGCTTTAATGCGGCGCGCGCAATTTTTGAAAATGAGATCAGGCTACGTGCGCTAACAGGCGTAATGTCACCCAAAGATACCAAAAGAATGCGTTTTGCCTTTACTCCAGATGCGGCCCAAGACTTTTCGGCACGGATCACGCAAGTAGATGCTTGCTGAGCATCGAGGTCACCAACGAGATTGGTATGGGCAACAGAACCACCAAGCAGGCGATCTATTTCGACCAAAAGTCCTGACTTAGATTTTGGGGTCGCTAGAGCATCGAGGTCTGCTTTTGAATAGGCTAAAACTAAGCAGTCGGAGCTCTGCGCCAACAGGGTGGCTAAGCTTGCTTTTAATTGCTTGGGGTTATTCAGATCGACTTGCGCGAAAATCTTGGTACTTAATTGGATTGTCATAGTGTCTTGAGGTATTTTTAAGTCAATTCAAGGGAAAAATTGGGTATTTATCCATTATCCTCCGAGATGCAGGTTCACATCTTGAGTGAGCCAATAACACTGAACTC
>JBEGUE010000226.1:0-4358 GCA_041179045.1 Pseudomonadota bacterium | reverse complement strand
CTATTATGACGATGCACAACCCATTTCAGCCGGTCGAGAAAATTAAGGCAGAAGTCTTTATGTCTATGCCTGGAAAGTTTAGAAAGAAGTCCCGCACAGGTTGGTCTGACCCAAACCGTCAAAACGCTGAAGTAGAGTGCTTTTTAGAGGGGCCTTCTTTTGACCGTGAAGGTAACTTATGGTTTTTGGATATCCCTTTTGGTCGAGTCTTCAGAATTACGCCGAAGGGTGACTGGGATTTAGTGACCCAATTTGATGGTTGGCCCAATGGATTGAAGTTCCACAAAGATGGCCGTGCATTTATTTGTGATTACAAGCTTGGTCTATTGGCCCTTGATCCTAAGACTGGAAAAGTGGAAACAATCCTAGGGTCCATGTACAGCGAAAACTTCAAGGGTTTGAATGATTTGCACTTTGCCTCCAATGGCGATCTGTACTTTACTGATCAGGGTCAAACTGGAATTGCAGATCCAACAGGAAGAGTATTTAGATTGCGTGCTAATGGTCAATTAGATCGTTTGGCTATTAATGTACCGAGCCCTAATGGCATTACCTTAAACACACAAGAAAAGCATGTATTTGTTGCGGCAACAAGATCTCAGCAAATTTGGCGTTTACCGCTAATGGCCGATGGTTCTGTTTCTAAGACTGGCGTTGCCATTCAGTTAACGGGTGGCGTCGCTGGACCTGATGGTATCGAAATGGACTCTGAAAATGGTTTGCTTGTTTGCCACTTAGGAGTTGGTATCTGGAGGTTTGATAGCAATATGCTCCCGACACATTTGATTTACTCAGATAACCCACACCACCATCACTTGGCAAACATGTGTTTTGGTGGCGAAGATAATCGGGATTTGTATATCACCGAATCTCTTTCTGGAGATATCTTGAAGGCCCGTCTGCCCGTAGCTGGCAAAAAAATGTTTGGTCTCTCCTAAGTTGAAAGAATCTCTACCGCTCTATAAGTCTTTAGCGAATGCGCTGGCTCAGCGTATCTATGAGGGCGATTGGGCGGTAGGGTCTCACTTGCCATCTGAGGCGGTACTTTGTAAAAGCTTCACAGCCAGTCGTCACACCTTAAGACATGCTCTTCAAACCTTGGAGAGGGATGGTATGGTGTTGCGTCGTCAAGGAGCACCAACTCAGGTGATCTCCAGACGGAAGGTAAGAAGGTTTACGCAAAGCTTTAATTCGCCTGTGGATATTTTGAGCTATCCAAGAAATACCTATCGACAAAATACCATTGAAGAATTTATTGAGCTCGATAAGTCGCTCAGTGAAATGATTGGCGGCGCAGTCGGATCTTCTTGGTATCACATTGGCGGCATTCGAAAGCAGCGAGATACCGAGGAAGTGATTGCTTGGACTGATATTTACATCCTCCCCCAATTTGCGTCCTTGACATCGGAGCCTGAGCACAGTCAAGTAATGGTGTTCGAGCAGATCGAGAAAAAGTATGGCACTCGAATTGATCGTGCCGAGGTAGATGTGTACTCTATTGGCGTGTCTGCTGATGTTGCAAAGAAGCTTGGGTTAAAGGTGGATGACCCCTGCTTGGTCATTGTTCGGCGTTATTTTGATAATCAGGATAAGCTGTTTGAGGTAACGTTCACTTACCATCCCCATAATAAATATACTTATAAGATGGAATTTAAGAGTGATACTGGGAATTAAATCGTCAGAATAAATATGAAACTTTTATCTACAACCAAGGCTGAGGCATTTATTGCACAGGCATTGCACGCCAACCAAGTGCCCTTGGTGGATGCCAAGCTCGTAGCCCAATTAATGGTCCAGTCTGACCTCGTTGGCGCTGACGGCCATGGAATTTTCAGATTACCTGCCTACATTAAAAGGATTCGGGCTGGTGGCATCAATTTAAGCCCTCAGATTCAGATTGAACGCGAGCAGGGTGCAACTGCTTTGATCGATGGTGATAATGCCTTGGGGCATTTGGTTATGAACAAAGCAGTGGAAGTTGCAATAGAAAAAGTGAAACAACATAGCGTTTGTTGGGTGGGTAGTCACTATGGAAATCATTCTGGCGCAGCATCTGTATATGTGAGAAAGTTAGCTGAACAGGGATATATCGGCATTTATATGGCCGTTGGCAATGCTAATCACATGGCACCATGGGGCGGCATTGATTTATTGTTGTCTACTAATCCGATTGCTATTGCGGTTCCTTCGGGGGATAAGCCAATCGTTCTACTCGATATTGCAACTACAGTCGCTGCCTACGGCAAGGTAAAACTTGCTGCCCAAAAGGGTGAGTCCATTCCAGATACTTGGATGATTGATCGACAAGGTCAACCCATTACAGATCCGCAAAAATCGAGCGAGGGATCATTGCTTCCCATCGGAGGTTACAAGGGGTACGGTTTAGCTGTCATGATCGGTCTTCTTGCTGGGGCGCTCAATAATGCTGCAGTTGGTAAAGGCACGATTGACTTTAATGCGCATCATGATCTAATTACCAATACTGGACAAACAATTATTGCGGTCGACCCAAGTGCCTTTGGAGATCGTGAGCAGTTTGTTGCCCGAGTGATTGCCTTGGTCGATGATTTAAAGGCCTCCTCTACATTGCCAGGCGTGAATCAAATTCGGGTGCCCGGCGATGGTGCTGCAAGAGTGATGGCGGAGCGACTTTCGCATGGCATTCCGATTTCAAGCGAATTACAAGAGTCTTTAAATAACTGCGCCAAAGAGTGCGGGATTGCAGCATTAGATTTATAACTTACCGGAGGAGACAACAATGATTAAAAAATCAATTAAAAAAATAGTGTTAGGTTCTTTAGTACTGCCATTAGTTTTGGGGACGGCGTTTGCGTCCTACCCAGATAAGCCAATCAAGATGTTGGTTGGGTATGCTCCAGGAAGCTCAACCGATATTGTTGGGAGGATGGTGGCGAATGAACTCAGTATTGCCTTAAAGCAATCAGTCATTGTAGAAAATAGAGGCGGTGCTGCAGGTAGCTTGGCTGCTGATGCGGTTGCCAAAAGCGCTCCAGATGGTTACACCGTTTTATTTGCGCAAAATGGCTTGGCAATTAACGTAGCTGCAAACCCAAGACTGCCTTTTAATGGTCAAAAAGATTTGCTACCCGTTGTTGGAGTGGCTGCTACCCCGCATATTTTGATTGTGAACAACAATTCCAAAGCTAAAAATGTGGCTGATTTAATCGCCATGCTACGAGCTGAGCCAGGCAAGATGAGCTTTGGTTCATCGGGTATTGGCAACTCTGACCACATGGCTGGAGAGCTGTTCTTGGCAACCACTGGTACCCAGGCAATTCACATTCCTTATAAGGGTGGATCGCCAGCTGCAACTGATTTAGTGGGCGGTCAAATTGACTTCTACTTTGCTGGCATGCCAGTTGGATTGCCGCTGTACAAAGGTAGCAAGGTGAACGCGCTTGCTGTGACCAGTAAGAATCGCTTTAGTGGCGTCCCCGATTTGCTGACCATGCAAGAGGCTGGTGTGAAGGGTTATGAAATGGCTTTGTGGCAAGGTATGTTTGTGCCTGCTGGTACGCCACCCGCAATTATCAACACTTTAAGCACAACTATTTTGAAGATTCTCGATACTCCAGAAATGAAGGAGCGTTTTGTAAAGGCTGGCGTGCAAATTGCGCCGATGACTACCCAGCAATTCACAGATTTATATGTCTCTGACATTGCAAGATGGAAAGTGGTGATTGAAAAAGCAAAAATTAAGCTAGATTAATTTAAGCTAGCTCAGTCGCAGGGGTATTGACGTCAGTTAATACCCTTTTTTTATTCACTGCTGAGATCGAACACTAAGACCTCAGCATCTTTGCCGCCACTGATTAGCAGGCTACTTTCATTTTCAATTAGTAGTGCATCTCCGCTTGAGAGAGGTATGTCGTTGACATGTAGAGAGCCTCTTATCAGATGCACATAGGCCTTACGCTGTAAATCGAGATCCAATTTTTGGGACTGGTGGCCATCAAAAAGACCCGCATATACCTTAGCATCCGCATGAATTTTGACGGCATTTCCTGAGCCATCTGGTGAGGCAATTAAACAGAGTTTGCCTTGCTTTTCTGAGGGTGTAATAGATTTTTGCTCATAGCTTGGCGGGATTTCCATGACATTAGGCTCTATCCAAATTTGTAGAAAGTGGGTAGTCTGATCTTTAGCGTGATTGAACTCACTGTGGGTGACCCCAGTACCAGCACTCATGCGTTGAACATCACCTGGTGGAATGCCCTTGATATTTCCCATGCTGTCTTCATGCGCCAATTCACCAGCTAAAACATAGCTGATGATTTCCATATTGCGGTGGCCGTGTTTGCCAAAACCCATGCCTGCAGCTACCCGATCCTCATTAA
>JBEGUE010000225.1:0-24418 GCA_041179045.1 Pseudomonadota bacterium | reverse complement strand
CCTACGGTTGGGTTTGCACCACATCCAGAAGTCGTATCGGATTCACCGCATTTTGTGGAAACCCATAGCTCAGATAATGGAGCAGAAACACGTTTTTGCTTAGATGCATGCTTCATCATGTTGTAGGCAGCTTTGCTAGCAGAAGCAATCGTAGCTGTATCGCCATTACCTTCAATCCAGAATCCCTCAACTGGCTTGCCTGATGCCTTAATGCCATCAACGATAATTTTTGTCCACTGTGGCTCAATACCGATAACCACTACAGCTGCTACGTTCGGATTGGAGCCTGTACCAATTAAGGTGCGAAAGTGTAAATCCAAGTCAGCACCGAACTGTAAACGGCCATAGGAGTGAGGAATTGCCATCGTTCCTTTGATATTGTTTGCAACTGCTTCACAGGCAGCATTGGATAAGTCATCCAAAGGCAGAATCAATACGTGATTACGAATACCCATGCGGCCGTTTTCACGGCGATAACCTAAAAAGGTCGCGTCTTTCAAATTAGTCATTTTTTATATCTCTCTCAATGAATAGGTAGGTCAGGTGCCGGATTACCAGCGCTTAGTTTTTACGTTTTGAACGTGAAGGTGTTCGCCCTTTTTGATTGGAGCTACTACCTTGCCAATATCAACACCGTATTTCATAACCGTGTCACCTGGCTTGAAATCGTTCAATGAAATTTTGTGACCAATCGGAATATCGCTTTCAGACTTGATATTCAAAGTAAGGTCGCCATCCATTACCCAACCAATTAAATCAGTTCCGGCCTTGACACCTTCAACTACCACTACACCTACGCCATCTGCTGGCTCATGCACGACAAAGTGGATCATTACTATCTCCTCAATAATCTCGTTTATAAAAAACTACTCAGTCCATGACTGGCGGATGCCAGTCTGAATTTCTTCCACAACCACATCTGAAACTGTAACGCCACTACTAAACCCTGTAGCGCGCTGCTGAAAACGACGCTGCCCAGGAAGACGAGTGCCAGCATCTGCACTAAGAACCTGTAAGAAATCCTGCATACGGCTAGCAAAGATAGATGCGCCCGCTAAACCAGGATCAATCGTTAATATCAATTGGCCAATACGCGGGCGATTACCCTTAGGATCAAAAAAGGAATCCGCCTCATAAGAAAAGCGGCTACCTGAAAGCCCAACTACTAGTAATTCAACGATGAGGGCAAGCAAGGCCCCTTTATCGCCACCCAAAGGAAGCATTAAGCCCTTTAGGCCCTCTTGCGGATCAGTAGTCGGGTTACCATCTGCAGTCAATGCCCAACCTTCTGGAATCGCTTGACCATTTTTTGCGGCAACTAACAATTTTCCGCGGGCTACTGCAGAAAGTGACATGTCTATAACTAAAGGGTCTCTGTTGGGAGCGGGAAAAGCTGCAGCTAAAGGATTGGTTCCAAAGATGGCTTTCGTACCGCCAACCATAGGCATTGCAGCTGGAGTGTTTCCAAACAGCAAAGAGACATAGCCCGCTCGTGCCGCAGCTTCAACATAATGTCCCGCAACTCCAAAATGGTGACTATTAGTAACAGCCACTAAACCAAGACCATTTTTGGAGGCTAGATTCACCGACAGGTCAGTTGCAAAACGAAGTGCAGGAAAGGCTAGGCCATCACGCGCAT
Source organism: Pseudomonadota bacterium (assembly GCA_041179045.1). GTDB lineage: Bacteria > Pseudomonadota > Gammaproteobacteria > Burkholderiales > Burkholderiaceae > Polynucleobacter. The sequence goes on along the minus strand of JBEGUE010000225.1, from coordinate 22,779 downwards.
CGACCAAAGCAGCTGCCGTTTTAAATGGCCGGACTCTTAACTTGGGATCCAATTCAATACGGCCATTTTTCGCATGCGAAGCATATTGAGACACTCTTGCCAAACCATGCGAGGCTAGTCCGTCTAACTCTGCTAGCGCTAGAAATTGTGCAGTCTCATAAGCGGCCTTTGAATTGATACCAGCAGCCTGAAGGCCTGAGTTTGCTAAGGCAAGAATCTCTGGATAGGTAAGGTTCACGAACGCGCCCCACGAATGAAGTCGCCCAAATACAGGGTTTTCAGGGCTTGACTAGATCTAGCTTTAGGGAACAAAATATCTGACATATCTGAATCATATAGATGATTTAGATATCTTGCAATACCCAATTCATGTTGCGGCGCAAGGAGTATCTGAAAGTGCTGCAGGATGGATGGAGGAGACAGATGTAATGAATAAGCATATAACTATTAAATTGCAGTTGAATATATTTTTTTCTTAGCTAATTAGCTAAGATATAAAAATCAAATTACCACTGGAGGTCACCGATGTTGAAGATTCAAAAATTGAAAATAAGTAGACGTTTAGTTTTACTTGCTGGAGCGCTCACCCTTGCATTACCTCAATTAGCAACAGCGCAATCCTGGCCAACAAAGCCGATCAAATTAATCATTCCTTTTGCAGCTGGTGGAACTACCGATATTCTTGGTCGACTCCTAGCCCAGCAGCTAACAAAAGATTTGGGACAGAATGTCATCGTTGAAAATAAAGGTGGTGCTGGCGGTAATATCGCTGCTGAATTTGTAGCGCAAGCACCAGCAGATGGCTACACCATCATGCTTGCTTCCGGAAGCATGCTTACTGTAAATCCTAGTTTGTATAAAAGATTGCCAGTGAATTACAGCAAAGATTTTGTGAACATTACCAATGTTGCTAGCGGCCCAATGTTACTATCTGTCAGCAGCAAAATCCCAGTGAAGAATTTAAATGAATTTATTACCTATGCAAAAACTAAGGATCTGAATTTCGGCTCTGCAGGTATTGGAAGTCAAGTTCATATGGCTGCTGAAAACTTAACTTATTCTGCTAACATTCCGGCGACCCACGTGCCTTATAAAGGTGAATCTGCTGCCATCAATGACCTCGTGTCGGGACAAATTGACTTTATGGTTGGCAACCTCACTGCAGCAACAGGTTTTGCAAAAGCTGGTCAGATTAAGCCGATTGCTGTAACTAGCGCTAAACGTGTCAAGCAACTTCCCGATGTTCCAACAGTTGCCGAAAGCGGTATCCCTGGATTTGAAAGCACCGGTTGGTTTGGCTTAGTGGCACCGGCCAACACTCCTAAAGTCATTACAGACAAAATTTATGACGCTACTGTTAAGGCTGTGAAGTCAGAGGCCATGCAAAAGAGCTTGGAGCTCAATGGCTTAACCCCGGTTGTGAATTCTCAGAAAGACTTTGATGCTCAGATTAAAGCTGAGCTAGTTAACTGGGAGAAAGTGATTAAGGGTCGAAATATTAGTACCCAGTAGTAATTCGAAATGGCTGCAATTGATTGCAGCCATTTTTTTATCTGCAATTTCTTCGCCTTACTCCTTTGAGGACATGCTATGAAATCTACTTTTTCTATCGCAATACGCCAATTCTTAACTGCAGCCGCATCTATTTCTTGCATCATTTCAGCCTCTGCATTTGCTCAAAACTATCCTAATAAGCCGATTACCATCGTCGTACCCTACGTCGCTGGTGGAGATGCGGACCAGTCAGCACGAAATTTAGCAACCGTGGCACAAAATTCTTTAAAGCAATCTATTGTGGTGATGAATAAAGGTGGAGCAAGCGGTGCCATTGGCTCGCAATTTGTTAAGGATGCAGCACCTGATGGCTACACGCTTTTGTTGGCACGCGTGGGTTCACAAGCAGTGTTGCCAGCTATGAAATCTGACTTGAGTTACAAATGGAATGACTTTACATTTATTGGTTTGCTAGAATTAAATCCAGTTGTTTGTGTAGTGCACCCTGACTCACCCTACAAAACATTTGAAGACCTCACCAAGGCGATTACCAGTCAACCAGGAAAGCTCAATTACAGCTCATCGGGACCCGGCACTATCCTCAACTTTGCCCCGCAACTCATGCTGCAAACACTGAAATTAAAGCCTGATGCTTCAATTAATATTAGCTACAAGGGTGGATCAGAAGCCGTACTTGCTGTTTTAAGTCGCGAGGTAGACTTTAGTTGCGGGAACCTCACATCAGCTCTAACTCAAATTAATGCCGGAAAATTACGAGCCCTCGTTGTAACAACCCCCGAGCGAGTTAAAGAAATCCCCAGCGTTCCCACCGCAAAAGAAGCAGGCATGACCTCGCTAGAAACCATCGTTGGATGGAGTGCGCTGTATGGCCCACCAAAAATGCCTCCTGAAATTGTTGCTAAATGGACTGAGGTATTAGCCCTCGCAGAAAAAGATGTGGGTTGGCAAGCTGGCAATGTGCGTTATGGCGGCATTCCTCGAATCCTTTCACCAGCTGATACGGAGAGATTTGCGGCTTCACAATACGCCTCGTATTCGCGCCTAAGCAATCAATTGGGCATCAAATAATTTTTGGACATATGATGAAAAATAATCAAAGCGGCGCCAGTGTTTTAGTTAAATCACTTCAAATTGCAGGCATCAAAAAAATATTTACCCTCTCCGGCAATCACATCATGCCTGTTTATGATGCAATTTTTGATTCTGATATTGACCTAATTCATACCAGGCATGAGGCAGCTGCAGTTCATATGGCTGATGCCTGGGCTAGACTTAAAGATGATGTTGGCATTGCCTTAGTCACCGGTGGGCCAGGCCATGCCAATGCAATTTCAGCTTTATACACAGCAGGCATGTCTGAATCGCCAGTTGTTCTTCTATCGGGTCACGCCCCCATAAATCAATTAGGTAAGGGGGCATTTCAAGAGATGGCGCAAGCCGATATTGCAGCACCTCTGACTAAAGCTTCGTGGGTTTGTGAGAAAACTGAAAACATTGCCTCAGACATAGCAAAAGCAATTCAAATTGCCAAGTCTGGTAGGCCCGGTCCAGTGCATCTTAGCCTGCCAACTGATGTGCTTGAGTCGCAATCGATAGAGGGTATCGCATTACCAAGCCTCGCGGACTTTAAAGCAAAGAAAATGGAAGTGCCGGCTGCTGATATTTCTCAAATCATTACTAAGTTACAGAAAGCAAAAAAACCATTGGTGCTTACTGGACCGATGATGCAGTCAAAGATAGGCAGAGCGACACTCCTAAAATTAGAAAATGTATTGGGAGTTCCAGTGATCGGCATGGAAAGTCCACGCGGTATTGGCGACCCTGGCCTCGGGGCATTTTCGGAAATATTAAGCCAAGCAGATTGCATCTTATTACTTGGTAAGAAATTAGACTTCACACTCAAGTTTGGTCAAAGCCCAGGCATCAACAAGGATTGCGTCTTCCTTCAAGTGGATCCTGAGAAAGAAGAAATCGATAGAGTAAAGCGAGCATTGGGTGAGCGCTTAATAGACTCTACGATCTGCAGCGTACCTGAAACCATCGAAGCAATTCTAAATTTGCCGACATTGCAAGCTGCCGCCCTGTCGGAATGGAATGCAGTAGTGAAATCTGCAATTAAACATCGCCCAACAGCCTGGAAAAACTTGAACTCTGAATCTGGAAAGATCCATCCAGTTCAAGCATTTGTACCCCTTCAAGCCATCTTAGACAGCAATCCAGATTCCGTATTAATTTGTGATGGCGGAGAAATTGGTCAGTGGGCTCAGGCCTGTTTAAAGGCACCGAATAGAATTCTTAATGGGGTTGCAGGATCTATTGGTGCAGGACTTCCATTTGCAGTAGCTGCAAGCGTAGCTAAACCAGGTGTACCTATTATTGCGATTATTGGTGATGGGACTTTTGGATTTCATAGCGCCGAAATTGATACCGCCGTTCGCTATCAACTCCCTTTTACCTTAGTCATAGGCAATGACGCAAAGTGGAATGCGGAATATCAAATACAGGTCCGAGAGTATGGGCAAGAGAGAACCATTGGCTGCGAATTACTACCCTCGCACTATGAAAAAGTCTGCGAAGCCTTTGGTGGCTTTGGTGAATTCGTTATGGATGCAGATGAAGTTCTTCCCGCAACAAAAAGAGCCATGAAAAGCAAGCTACCCGCCTGCATTAACGTCATGATTAATGGCCTAGCAGCACCCAATATTAAGCAAATTTAACTTGCAATCAATAGACGCATTTATTCAACAGTGCCAAGAAATCATTGGCACTGATCATGTCTATATTTTAGATAAAGATAAAGAGCCTTATTTAATTGACTGGGGTAAGCGTTTTATTGGCTTGGCTAAAGCCGTTCTTAAGCCTAAGAACACACAAGAAGTGGCCGCCTTAGTTAAGCTATGCCAATCACATGGTATCTCGATCGTTCCACAAGGTGGGAACACTGGATTATGCGGAGGAGCCACCCCAGATAACAGCGGAAATTCTGTTGTCATGAGCACTGCAAGAATGAATGTAGTACGAAATATAGATCTAGAGAATGCCGCTATTACAGTCGAGGCGGGCGTAATCTTATCCCACGCTCAAGAAGCGGCCGTTGCTGTGGGCAAACTATTTCCACTAAGCTTGGCCGCCGAGGGAAGTTGCACCATTGGAGGAAATCTAGCTACCAATGCAGGTGGTATTCAAGTATTGCACTATGGAAATATGCGAGACCTTACTTTAGGTCTAGAGGTAGTTACAGCTACCGGAGAAATTTTTAATGGTCTTCGTAGCTTACGCAAAGATAATACTGGTTACGCCCTGAAAGATTTGTATATTGGATCAGAGGGCACCTTAGGGATTATTACTGCAGCAACTTTAAAACTCTATCCCCTACCCCAATCTAAGGCGACAGCGCTAGTTGGCCTTGCGAGTATTGAATCTGCCGTAGAGTTAATCGAACTTTCTAGGGTGACATGCAATGCAAACCTAACTGCCTTCGAATTGATATCCACTCGCGCACTGAGTCTAATCACCAAGGCCGCTAAAAACTGTAGCCCCCTTCTGAAAACTGCATCGGGCTGGGCGGTATTACTTGAGTTCTCCAGCATGGAGGATGGCGTCAAATCACAATCTCATATGGAGACGCTGCTATCAAAGGCCCTTGAATTAGGCCTCATCACTGATGCAGTCATTGCAAACTCGATACAACAAAGTAAAGACTTGTGGTCTATTAGAGAAACTATTCCAGAGGCGCAACTAAGGCTTGGGACAATCATTAAACATGATATTTCCCTGCCAATTTCTGCACTTCCAAGCTTTATAGCAAGTACAGGAATACAGTTGCAAAAGTATTATCCTAATGCACACACCATCATTTTTGGTCACTTGGGGGATGGTAATTTACATTACAACCTCGCACCCAACTCCCCTGAACTTTCAGGGTGGATTGAGGAGAATCGCATATCGATCAATCAACTAATACACGATGAAGTCTATAAATACTCCGGATCATTTTCTGCTGAGCATGGTATCGGGCAGTCAAAAAAAGATGAGTTACCACTTAGAAAAAGTGTTGTTGAAATTGAGCTCATGCGTACCATCAAAACAGCACTCGACCCAAACAATATAATGAACCCAGGGAAAGTTCTTTAGAAAATCTGCTTAAACAATAACATTGCACCAGCAAACACCAATATTGACCCGTAGGCGATACGCATAGAAGCATTGCTCAGCCTTGTATGAACATGGGAGCCCGCCCAAATTCCCAAGAAAGTCAGTGGCATCAAGCAAATTGCAAGGCCGATCACCTGCCAACTCAAGATGAGCCCCGTGACTAACATTAAGGCGAGTCGCAAAAAAGTTAGCATAAATAGGATGAATGCCATAGTTGCACGCAGTACTCTTGGATTGGTAATCCGCAAGCCAAGATAGGAAACGTATAGTGGGCCTCCAGTAGCAAATAGTGCAGTAAATACGCCCCCGAAAAAACCAGAGGGTACTGCCCACCATCTGCTAATCGGATCGAAAGTTTCTACATTTCTCATCACTAGTACACGAATGCCATTGATGGCTGCAAATATCCCAAGAATTAGCAGTAAAGGCTCGCTTGGCGCCTTCACCAATAAAAAGATACCCAATACCATGCCGATCAAGCTAAAAGGAAATAGCCATTTCAATTCTTGGATATTCGCATCACCAGATGACTTTCTGCCGATATAAAGTGCTGCACACATATCGATGATGACCATCATCGGAACCACCACTTTGAGTGGGTATATTTGCACCAACAAAGGGACAGCTACTATTGATGAGCCAAATCCAGAAACTCCAAAGATGAAAAATCCGCAAAGAACTACTAGAGCTGCAAGCGCAAATGAGGCTGGCTCAATTAATTCAAAAATATTAAGCCTCTACCAAAATAGTCTCGCCAGGCCTGACCATCGTAAATTGAACGGGTCTATTTTCAATTTTTAAACCTCGAGATTGCAGATGGACTGCCGTGAAATAAGACTCTTCCAAAGATCCTGCATCAGGAAAATCCTCACGATAATGTGCCCCTCTTGAATTTTCACGAGCAAGAGCAGCCTCTGTGACAGACTTACTCACTAAGATGAGATTACTTAAGTTCATCCAATCTTGCCAGGTGATACTGTATTCCCTCTGAATATCGCCAACCCCCATTTGATGCAGCTGCTGATCTAGTTGATCGAGCTTCATGCGAGCGCGTAATAGACTTTCTTTTGTTCTAGAAATGCCTACGTCATCCCACATACATTCCGCTAGGGCATCACGAATCGACTCAATATCACCTGCCGGCCTTTCTAATGGAGCCTCATGGGCCTTAATACTAGCGCGCACCTCTTCCATATTGCACTCATGCAGACTCTGGGACACGACCCAATTTGCCATCTCCTCACCAGCAATACCGCCAAACACAGTGGAGTTAGCTACACCGTTACCGCCTAGGCGATTTGCTCCGTGCACCCCTCCAGTATCTTCACCCGCAGCAAATAAGCCTGGTAATTCTGTGCTGCAGTCTGCCTTGAAGATTAATCCACCCATCATGTAATGCGCAGTTGGAACAACCTCTACTAGATCGCCTGCTAAATCAAAACCGCTATCTGCGCATCGCTCGACCATACCTTTGAATTGCTTACGTACATTATCAGGACCAAGGTGACTCATCTGAATATAAACACCGCCGTTCGGAGTGGATCTACCTGCCCGAATTTCAGAATTAATCGATCGCGAAACAATATCTCGAGTAGCGCGTTCATTGCGCGGATCATAGTTACCCATGAAACGCTCTTTATTGCCATTCAAGAGATATCCGCCAGCGCCACGTAAACCCTCCTCTAAAACTGTACCCGTCATACGAGTGTCTGAGCCAGCGAGAAGTCCAGTAGGATGAAATTGCACCATCTCCATGTCGCGCAAAGTAAGGCCTGCACGAAGCGCCATGGCTAAGCCATCACAACTCTTATCACCCGAAGGTGTGTGGTACTTGTACATTGTGGGTCCACCACCTGTAGCCAACAGAACCGCTTTAGCTCTTACCAGGGTGAACTGACCAGTCGTCATATTGAGCATCAGTACACCAGCGAGAGATTTTCCATCAGCGCTATGAATTAACTCGACCGCCCTATGCTCCTCAAGACGATGAATGCCTCTAGCCCATACTTGCTCAGCCAGTCGACTGATAATTTCAATACCAGTCAAATCGCCCTTGTGGACTGTGCGGTCAAAAGTTTGTCCAGCAAACGCTTTTTGATGAACCGTACCATCAGGGTTGCGATCAAAGAAACAGCCGAGCTCATTCTCAAGCTCACGAATACGTTCAACCGCCTTATTTACTAATGTCCAAGCTAACTCTTGGTCCGACAACCATTTACCACCTTCGATGGTGTCCATGAAATGACGTTCAACAGAGTCGCCCTCTGCCAATGCCACGTTATAACCACCTTGCACCATACGAGTACAACCGCATTTGCCCAGCAATCCCTTTACGGCAATAGTGATATGTAGATTTGGGTTGGTTTGGTGCGCATGCAAAGCTGCGAAAAGTCCTGCACCACCAGAACCGAGAATGAGGATGTCTGTCTCAAGTGTGGCGATATTCATAAGGAAATTCCTAAGCTCTTTAATACGGCCTCTTTATTGCGCGCAACATCACTTTTCACTTCTTGATAAATGCTGCCGCCATGACTATCCATTGCCACTAGCAAGGGGCCAAAGTCTTTGATCTTGAAACGCCAGAGAGACTCCGGATTGAGATCATCCATATCCACGTCTTCAATTTGCTCAATCCACGTTGTCTCTAGCGCTGCAGTACCGCCAATAATTGCTAGGTAAACGCCGCCAATTTCCTGAAAGGCTGCCGCAGAGTCGTCACGCATACCGCCCTTACCTACAATCATTCGCACGCCATTTTCAGTCATCAATGGACGAGTAAAACGCTCCATCCGATCTGATGTGGTTGTACCAATACAGATTGGCTGATAGCCGGCTGGGAACCCTTCACTCACCGCTACCTTACGCACATTTGGGGCCGTATGAATTACTGCATGACCACTGAGATCAAAGCGAGTTTTTCGGCCCTTATCAAACATATGAATTTGCGTAGCATCCCGAATACCAAATAGGGTGTTTTGCAGTGTGACTGTGTCATTAATACGCAGCTTGCGAATATCCGATTCACTAACAGGAGTTGGAAGGTTATAGTGGGCCATCTTGATTCCTAGAATCCGTAAGTCACACCATCAGGCGTGAAAGTTGCTCGCGCTCTACGCGCTGAGTGGCACTGCATATTGACGGCTACTGGATTTAAGGTAATGTGAGTATGGGCAAGTTCAACGTGCACGGCAAATGCTGTGCCATCACCACCCAAGCCTTGCGGGCCAATGCCTAATTTGTTCACGGCAGTAGTTAATTCTTGCTCTAACTTAGCACCCTCTTCATCACTACAGACACTACCTAATGCTCTTGTAGCGGCACGCTTGGCCATCGCAACACATTGCTCAGAAGTGCCACCGATACCAACACCGACAATAGTTGGCGGACAAGTTTTGCCTCCCGCAGAAACAACGCTCTCGATAACAAAGGCTTTAACACCATTAATTCCATCGGCAGGAATAGCCATCTTCAAAAAAGAATTGTTTTCTGAACCGCTTCCTTTTGGAACCATCTCGATTTCAATCATCTCATCATCATCGCAAAAATCGATGCTGATTGCCGGCATATCAATACCGCAGGATGTATGATTATTCTTGCGTGTGATCGGATGCACTACAGAAGATCGCAATGGGTATTCCGTGGTTGCACGCTCACAACCTTTGCGAATCGCTGCCTTAAGATCCATACCATCTAGCTGCACATTACGACCAATCTTGACCTTGTAAATTGGTAAACCGGTATCTTGGCAAAGTAGATTATCTTCGCGCTCTGCAACAGCAATGTTAGTGATCATGGTTTTGAGAACCACCTGAGCGCGTGCATCTGATTCGCCTTGATTCAAGCGCTCAATACCAGCCTTAACATCATCTGGAAGCACCTTTAAGGCGCGAATATAGAGCTCCTTACAAGCCTCTTCAACTGCTTTCATTTGCAACTGCATAAATTACCCAATCAATTTGCCAAATACAAAAATAGAAGGCCGCAAGCAATACCAAACAAAATCGCTATTTGGGTCCAAGCCTTACGCAATCCACGCCATGGCCCAAACTCAATCATGATGAGTCGAATTCCGCCCACCAAATGAATGGCTAGCAAAATAACCAGCGCCCACTCGCCGAATTTAAAAACCCAAAAGTCCGTTAATCCGAGATAGCGCTCAAAGCCACTAGCGCCTCGCAAAGACTGAGAAAGCATTAAGAAATGCAAGGGGATGAAACAAGCTAGCAATAGCCCAGAGAATCGATGGCATGCATATGCAAAGTAAGAGAGATGCGACTTTGCGCGCAAATCGAGCTTAGGCCTTGGGCTCATAGCGCACCCCCGGTGAAGACACCAATCACTGCTGTGGTCCCCAAGATAAGTATGAGGACCGCCAGGAGCGAAGATAAGGCTTTGGAAATAAATCCCTTGGAAAACGTTTCCTCAAGAATATTGGCCAAGCCAATAGGAGCATGCACAAAGCAGGCTAAAACAAAAATCTCATAAAAAATAGCAAAAGCAATATTGCCTTGAGTGCGTCCCAGAATCTCCTCAGCAGTTAAGCCACCGCGTATTGCGTAGAAAATAATGATGAGGTGGATGCTGACACAGAGACCTAAAACCATGGCGCTGATTCTTTGGGCATACCAGAGCTTTGCTTGAAGTACAGCTTGACTCATAACTTGCCCCACTTGCTGCCTCGCACGGCAGCTCTTGCTACTAACTTTTTCAACCCAGCAATACTGGCTGTAGGCTCAAGCTTCTTAGGGCAACGCTCCGTACAGGATCCCTGCGTATGACATGCATGGCAACCTTCATCACCAGCAACGGCGCGCAGGCGATCTAATTGCTGCACATCACGCACATCATTTGTTAGGGTCCAAGCACGGTTCAAGGCGGCCGGCCCAAGATAGTTGGGGCGACTCTGAACTACCTCACAAGAGGAATAGCACACTCCACAACCAATACATTCAATTCCGGCATTGGCTAATTGGCGTTCAGTAGACTCTGGCTCCACTCTTGCAAAGTCATCGTGACGGGTTTTATCCCCTTTGAAAAAACCAACCGCACCCTTCCACTTATTAAAAAACTCTCGCATATCCGTAGCAAGGTCTTTAATGACTGGGAGATTATTCAGAGGGGCAATCTCCAGAGAGTCGCCTTCAACAATCTGGGAAACGTGAGTACGACAGGTCCAGCGAGCAACGCCGTTCACTGTCATAGCGCAAGAACCACACATACCCACCCGGCAAGCGAATCGATAGCTCAGGGTTGGATCAAGCTTACGCTGAATAAAGGTAACAACATCCAGTACCGTTTGGTTTGGATTGCGAGGCACCAAATACTCAACAAACTCACCTTCTTGAGCACCGCGCCAGACTTTGACTTTGAGATCTGTATTGGACATGGACTCATTATATCGATAGATAGTAAAAAATAAATCGAATATAATTTTCTTTGAGATAAATAAATACTTTATATTAAATTCTATGTCCAGCATAAAAATACTCAAGAATTTTTTAGCCATTTCAAGGCACAAGAGCGTGGCAGCGGCTGCACGTGAAATAGGCCTCACAGCTGCTGCCGCAGGACAGCAATTGCAACAACTAGAAGTGGATATTGGTGTAGAGCTATTTGATAGAACCAAACGGTCTATGACTCTCAATCACCATGGCAGGTCCTTAGTTGAACCGATCCAGGAAATCATTGCTCGCTACGAGGCCCTAGGATCGGACTTTAAATCCGAACTCAGCGGCACCATTGTTCTTGGTGCACTAGTCTCCACTTTAATGGGCGCCTTTGGAAATACAGTCAATGAGCTCAAGCAAAACTACCCAGAACTTGAAATCAAACTCATTGCAGGCCTTTCTAGCAACTTTCTAGAGCAAGTAATCGAAGGAAGCCTGGATGCGGCAATCGTAACGGAGTCACCCTATGCGCTCCCCCAAAATGTTCAATGGACCGAGCTGTATACAGAGCCTATGATTGTGATCTACCCAGCAAGCAAAAATAAAAAGGGGGCTACACCAAAGGAGTTGGCCACTCAATTTCCGTTTATCCGTTTTGAGCGAAATACTTGGACCGGCCATCTCGTAGACCAAACCATTCGGGCTAATAAATTAAACATTAAAGAAGGTATGGAGCTCAATTCAGTAGAGGCGATCATTGAGCTTGTAAGGCAAGGGCTTGGGTATTCCATTGTCCCCAAGCTAGCTAATGTCTCTTGGGAAAACGACCGCCAACTGAAGATATCTGAATTGCCTGGAAAAACAATTTATCGCAAAGTTGGTTTACTAGAAAAACGTAAACACTCTCGTGAAAATATCACCCAAGAGATTAAGAAATACTTCCTAGATGAAGTGATTGCAAAAAGAAAAACCACCCCGTAGGGTGGTTTGAAAGAAAATCTATGGAGGTAAAACTAAGAATGAACAACAACTTCATCGTATTCCATTGAAAGTCTCCTCCAATTCAGTATTGCTGACTTTATGTGCGCAATGCCTCATATTGGTGCAATAGGCATTGTTATTAAACGTCCGCTATTTGCAGGGATACTTTGCCTCAAAGAATCGAACTAGCGTCTTTGCTGCGCGCTCCTGATTGAATTGAGGATTATTTTGATTCCAGGTCAGAAACTCTTGGAGAATTAACTCTCTAGTACCAGCGTCTGATGAGAAACAAATTCTCGGTCTTTGTTTTGGATTGCGGTTAGCAAGATAGGCTTGATAAACGCCCTCACCAAAGCCAAAACAAAAGTTCTGAGCATCTGCATCGTTAAAGTTTTTGCATAGCTCAACCAATGCAGCGGTAGAGGCATCATTCTTAGGCAAGTCGGTCTGAGCAAACGTATTTGCCTGCAACAGTAAGGCTGCGCTGATGATGAGTGGGATTGTTCGAAATAGTTTCATGGTATCTTTTTTATAGATTAGCGCCTAAATCCACCCATACGACCACCGCCAAAACCACCGCGCCCACCGAATCGGTCATCATTCATTCGGTCATAACGCGCTTGCTCTCGCATAGCATTTTCTTGGGCAGCTTCACGATAAGTATTAGGATTTGCACGATCCTGCTGGTAATCATTTCTTGCCTCCTGATTTAGGCGATCATCTTGAGCGCGCTCTTGTGGTGTAGCGTTTTTTTGAAAGGCGCTATCTGCCCGCTGCCCCGCTGCTCTTGCCGCTTGTCGATCTTGCGGAGTCGCATTATTTTTCCAATCACTAAGAAGGCGCTGTTGGTTCTGAATGCTACTCGGACCAATTAAGCCCCTATTCGTTCTTCCAGGAGAATTGGTATTGTTCACATTAATCGTGCCGTCAGACCAGCTAGGCGTGGACCAAAATGCACCACCTACTGCCATCCCAAGACCAAACGACATCATTCCCCAAGCGGGGTTATAGGCAGGATATGGCGGGTAATCTGGATAAGGCCATGCTCCATAAACAACAGTGGGGTTATAGCTCGGCACGTAGACCACTTGAGTATTGGCAGGAGCAATTAATACATTTGAATTAGCATCAGTGCTCACTGTAATTTGCTGATTTGACTTGAGAGTTCCAGCTTGAACGGCACGCTTGCGTAAAACCTGTACCGCCTTCATCGTATCTGCAGGTTGTAGCTTGTAGGCATTACCCAGATTTTGGGTCCATTGCAACTTACTGCCCATCATATTGAATGCTTGTGGGAATGAGACCAGTGACTTCACGCTATCGTTCCACGATTGCGCTTTGAGAGCATCTTGCAATGCAGCGCCGTTTAGACTGGGATTGCTATTGCGCCAGTTATAGGCCTCGGCTACCTCAAGTGGATACGTCGATGCCAACAGCATCAAGGACAGCAAGGAATCTGGATACAAAGCAATTGGAGATAGTAAGGACTGTAATTGCGCTGATGAAATCAGCTGTGGTGAACTGTTATAGCCACCGCTTTGGGTATAGGACTGTGGAAAATCCATATTTTGATAGGGATCGCTATTGTTTGAGCAAGCACTCAATAGCGTTGCAAGCCCCATCAAACACCATAATTTATTCTGAATATTCATACACTCATTAATCCTCTTGTATTTCTGGAGTGTAATACCGAGCCAGAAATCAGTGATTTTCTTTGGCGTGGTTGATCGAGTATTTTGGAATCTCAATGACTAAGTCCTGGCGCGCAACAATAGCCTGACAAGATAAGCGAGACTGAGGATTAAGCCCCCATGCACGGTCTAACAAATCTTCTTCATTCTCATCGGCCTCATTCAGACTTTGATAACCCTCTTTCACTATCACGTGACACGTAGTACAAGCGCAGACCATATCGCAAGCATGTTCAATTGGGATATTGTTTTCTAGCAAGGCTTCGCAAACGGAGGTGCCTGGAGTCACTTCAAGTACAGCACCTTCAGGGCAATACTCGCTATGGGGGAGAACAACGATCTGAGTCATTTGGATAATTTTCTTTTCTTAAATTTCTGCAACATTCTTACCAGCCAATGCCCTCTTAATGCTGGCATTCATGCGCTTTTGGGCAAACTCATCGGTAGCCTTGGCGGCATGATCGACTGCTTTTCTGAGAATGGCGCTGTCGGTTTCATCTTTGAGCATCTTTTGCAATACAGCCATTTCTTGATCAACCTCAGCCTGCTCTTGAGAATTCAATAATCCACGATCAGAATCTAAAGCAGTTTGTACAGCATCCAATAGGCGTTGTGCATTCACCTGCTCTTCACGTAGAGATCTGGATAAGAGATCTACCTTAGCTGAAGCAAAACCATCTTGAAGCATGCGAGCGATCTCAGCATCCGTCAAACCATACGATGGCTTGATATCAATTGATGCTTGTACGCCTGAGCCCTGCTCCATAGCGCTAACAGAAAGTAATCCATCCGCATCTACTTGGTAGGTCACCCGAATTCGGGCAGCACCAGCAGCCATTGGCGGAATGCCGCGCAACTCAAACTTACCTAAAGATCGGCAGTCTTGTGCCAATTCTCTTTCGCCCTGCACCACTTGAATCGCCAGAGCAGTTTGGCCATCTTTAAAGGTCGTGAAATCCTGAGCGCGCGCTACCGGAATCGGTGTATTGCGCGGAATAATTTTTTCCACCAAGCCGCCCATGGTTTCCATACCGAGAGACAGTGGAATGACATCCAATAAAAGCCACTCGTCATCCTTGCTTTGATTGCCGGCAAGTAGATCTGCTTGCATAGCAGCGCCTAAAGCGACAACCTGATCTGGATTGAGGTTGTTTAAGGGTTTAGTGCCGAAGAGTTCGCCAACCGCACGTTGTACTTGAGGCATGCGAGTTGCCCCACCAACCATCACAACACCTTTAACTTCATCAGCCTTGAGGCCTGCATCGCGTAAAGCCTTCTTCACGGCCACCAGGGTCTTGTTAATCAGGTTTTGCGTGATTTCAAAAAACTGGGCTTGGCTAACGCCCACATTAATCACGGTTCCATCTGCAAGGGTTTCATGAACGCGTGCTAATGGGTTATGACTTAATTGCTCTTTGGCGTGTTTACATGAGAGCAAGAGCTTACGGTGATCCTGAATCGACAGTGGTGGAAGCTTAGCTTGCTCGATCACCCAGCAATAGAGACGATGGTCAAAATCATCGCCACCCAAAGCAGAGTCACCGCCAGTGGAGAGTACTTCAAATACCCCTCTGCTCATACGCAAAATAGAGATGTCAAAAGTACCGCCACCTAAATCGTAAACTGCGTAGATTCCCTCGGAGGCATTGTCTAAACCATAGGCAATGGCAGCAGCAGTAGGCTCATTGAGCAAACGTAAAACTTCAATACCAGCCAACTTCGCAGCATCTTTAGTTGCCTGACGCTGAGCGTCATCAAAATAAGCAGGGACAGTAATTACTGCACCAACGATGTCATCATTTACTGAATCTTCCGCCAACTGGCGCAAGCGCGCCAGAATTTCTGCTGAAACTTCAATGGGACTCTTGTCGCCCGCTACCGTTTTGAGCTTCAACATCCCGGGCTCATCAACGAAGTCGTAAGGTGTGCTTTCGATATTGTCTACATCAACAATACCCCGACCCATAAAACGTTTCACAGAAACGATCGTATTCTTAGGATCAGAGACAATACTTTCGGCAGCCTCAAAGCCCGCTTGGGTTCTGCCATTTGAGAGATAACGCACCACCGAAGGAAGTAATTCGCGCCCCTCTGAGTCAGGGAGAACCTTAGGCAAGGCATCACGCACAATTGCGACCAAGGAGTTGGTGGTACCTAAATCAATGCCCACCGCAATCCTACGCTGATGCGGAGCAAGTGATTTACCAGGTTCGGAGATTTGTAATAAGGCCATGGGGTCTAAAGTGTAAAGCTATACCAAAGCTGAGATAGCATCATCTAGCTCTAGCGCAAACTTATCAATAAAAAGCAGGCCCCTGAGTAACTCAGCTGCACGCTCGTAGTTCTTAGCTCCATCGATAGCTTGTGTAATTTCCACCAAGATATCTCGTTTAGCTTGATCAACCTCTTCAGCTAGGGCCTCCAAAGCACCGAGATCTTCATCCCGATCTTCGAGACTTTCGCGCCATTCGATTTGCTTCATCAGAAAAGCAGCAGGCATGGCCGTATTAGTCTCGAGACGCGCATCTACCTTGTGGAGTTGGCAAAGATACAGTCCACGCTGAATGGGATTTTTCAAAGTCTGAAATGCAGTATTTGCTAGGGTAGCCATTTGCATTGCCAGTCTTTGCTCGGTATCACTACCGCGAGCATGACGATCGGGGTGAACTTCTTTTTGGATCGCCAAATAGGCTTGATCCAATGCAGACAAATCTAAATTGAATCGCTGTTCTAAGCCAAAGAAGCGAAAGTAATTGTCAGACGCGGAAGGATTCACCACAACCACACTCATCTTTTACATTCGGGTTTTGGAACTTAAAGCCTTCGTTCAAACCTTCACGTACAAAGTCTAATTCGGTGCCATCTAAGTAGGCCAAGCTCTTGGGATCAATAAAGATAGTGATGCCATTAGATTCAAATTTTGCATCTTCAGGAGCAGCCTCATCCACGTATTCCAGTTGATAGGCTAAGCCCGAGCAACCAGTAGTACGAACACCCAAGCGCAAGCCGCAACCTTTTCCGCGCTTATCTAAATTGCGCTGAACATGTTTTGCTGCTTTATCGGTTAAGGTAATTGCCATGATGAAAGCCTCTTTATCTTTACAGGGCCGGATGTTTTTCTTTGTAATCAGCCACCGCCGCCTTGATGGCATCTTCAGCCAAGATAGAGCAGTGAATTTTTACGGGTGGCAAAGCTAACTCTTCAGCAATCAAGGAGTTCTTAATCTCTAAAGCTTGGTCCAAGGTTTTGCCTTTAACCCACTCAGTAACTAATGAGGAGGAGGCAATCGCAGAACCACAACCATAGGTCTTGAACTTAGCATCTTCAATTACGCCCTGATCGTTCACACGAATCTGCAACTTCATCACGTCACCACATGCAGGTGCACCGACCATGCCGGTACCTACTTGGTCATCGCCTTTTTCAAAAGAACCCACATTGCGGGGATTTTCATAATGATCAATTACTTTGTCGCTATATGCCATGGTATTTCCTCGTTATTTCTTTTATCTTTAATCTTGCTTCAATATATTTAATGCTGATTCATTAATTCTTAGTGAGCTGCCCACTGGATAGTGCTGAGATCAATACCATCCTTAAACATTTCCCACAAAGGTGAAAGTTCGCGTAACTTCGCAATCTTCTCTTTAACTAGCTTGATCGTGAAATCCACTTCTTCTTCAGTAGTAAAGCGTCCTAAAGTAAAACGAATTGAGCTATGAGCCAATTCATCATTGCGACCAAGAGCGCGCAACACATAAGAAGGCTCTAGGGATGCTGAAGTGCATGCAGAACCAGAAGAAATGGCCAAATCTTTCAAAGCCATCAACATAGACTCGCCTTCAACATAGTTAAAGCTGATGTTGAGGTTATGCGGAACACGATGCTCCATATCTCCGTTAACGTAAACCTCTTCAATATCCTTCAAACCATTGAGTAAGCGATCACGCAAAGCGCGAATACGAGCATTGCCCGAATCCATCTCAAGACGTGCAATACGGAAAGCCTCTCCCAAGCCAACGATTTGGTGCACGGCTAATGTGCCTGAACGCATACCGCGCTCATGACCGCCACCATGAATCTGTGCCTCAATACGAATACGGGGTTTGCGACGCACAAACAAGGCGCCGATACCTTTAGGGCCGTAGGACTTATGAGCAGAAAAACTCATTAAATCTACTTTGGTTTTCTCTAAATCGATTTCAACTTTGCCAGTAGCTTGTGCTGCATCTACATGAAAAATCACACCACGTGAACGGCACAGCTCCCCAATACCTGGAATATCTTGAACTACACCGATCTCATTGTTAACGTACATCACTGACAACAAAATAGTGCCCGGCTTCATTGCCGCTTCTAGCTGAGCAAAGTCAATCAGGCCATTTGGCAGGACATCAAGATAAGTAACTTCAAAACCTTCGCGCTCAAGTTCGCGACAAGTATCTAAAGTAGCCTTGTGCTCTGTCTTAACCGTAATAATGTGATTGCCACGATCTTTATAGAAGTGGGCTGCACCCTTAAGTGCCAGGTTAATACTTTCAGTTGCACCGCTAGTAAATACGATCTCCCTTGGGTCGGCATGTACCAACTGGGCTACTTCTGAACGCGCCCACTCAACCGCTTCCTCTGCAGCCCAACCATAAGCATGGCTACGAGATGCGGCATTACCAAACTGCTCACGCAAGTAAGGCAACATCTTGTCTACTACGCGCGGATCAATCGGCGTAGTAGCCGAATAGTCCATGTAGACCGGAAAATGCTTAGGGCTAAACATCGGTATTGCCTGCTGGGGAATGTCTTGTGGTGCGTTCATTTTGTGCTTATCGATTTATAGGTAAAGAGATGGATCTCTTGGGTTAACTTTGCCGAGCTAAATTAAAAACAGAATTCACAAGAGGGCGCTTAGGGGCGTCTTCTTTCTTCGCTACTACTGCTGGTGCAGGCTTTTCTGCCTTCACACTGTCAACCTTCATTTTCTTGGGGCGTAAATCATGTAATACGATCCCGCGTCCAGATTGCTGGTGTACTAAGTCTCGCAATGACACTGAACTCAGGTATTCCACCATCTTGGCGTTGAGGTTCGACCAAAGGTCATGGGTCATGCAATGGCCTTGGCTTTCTTCATCAGTGTGACAGTTGCCTTTACCGCCACATTGGGTTGCGTCTAAGGGCTCATCTACGGCCACAATGATGTCGGCCACGCTAATTTCCTCGGATTTACGGGCTAGGGTGTAACCACCACCAGGACCACGAGTACTTTCAACAATATTGAAACGGCGTAACTTGCCGAACAATTGCTCCAAATAAGAAAGGGAAATCTTCTGTCTTTGGCTAATTCCAGCCAAAGTTACAGGCCCGTGCGTCTCACGCAGGGCTAAATCGATCATTGCGGTTACTGCAAAACGGCCTTTGGTTGTAAGTCTCATATGTCACCTTGGTAATGGATTGTTATGGACAGCTAACAGTCGGGCGGGTAATACCCGACCATTCCACTCAACTTTACCATATACCCCACTAAATTGCTCAGGCATTAACCCCTCAATTTAAATGGCGTCCCGGGAGCGGGCACCAAATGCCATTTCCTTCACTTTGGTCAATCTATCGCGGGTAGAGGCCGCTTTTTCAAACTCCAAATTCTTGGCCTCAGAGTTCATTTGCTTCTCTAAACGCTTGATTTCGCCTGCCAAGTCCTTCTCACTCATATCCTCATAGCGAGCCCGCTCTTGCTCAACTTGCATCTCAGAGCGCTTCTCTTTGACGTCATAGACCCCATCAATGATGTCTTTAATTCGTTTTTTAACGCCACGCGGCTCAATACCATTGGCCTTATTGAAGGCAATCTGTTTGGTACGGCGGCGCTCAGTTTCGCCCATGGCCCGCTTCATAGAGTCGGTAATGCGGTCAGCGTACAAAATCGCCTTACCTTTGACGTTTCGTGCTGCCCTACCAATGGTTTGAATCAGACTGCGCTCAGAACGCAAGAAGCCCTCTTTATCTGCATCTAAGATAGCAACCAGAGAGACCTCCGGAATATCTAAGCCCTCACGCAATAAATTAATACCCACTAATACGTCAAAGACGCCTAAGCGTAAGTCGCGCAGAATTTCTACACGCTCCACCGTATCAATATCAGAGTGCACGTAGCGTACTTTGACTCCGTTATCTGATAAGTAATCTGTGAGTTGCTCAGCCATACGCTTTGTTAATACTGTGACTAAAACACGTTCGTGGACTTTGACACGCTCATGAATCTGATTCAGCAAATCATCTACCTGTGTACTTGCTGGCAATACTTCGATTTCTGGGTCGACCAATCCAGTTGGTCTTGCTACTTGCTCCACCACTTGTCCGGTATGTGTGTTTTCATAGTCAGCAGGTGTTGCAGAAACGAATACGGTTTGACGCATCTTGGTTTCAAACTCAGTAAATTTGAGTGGGCGATTATCCATAGCCGAGGGCAGGCGGAATCCAAACTCCACTAAGGTGTGTTTGCGAGATTTATCGCCGTTGTACATCGCATTAAGTTGACCGATGAGGACATGACTCTCATCTAAGAACATCAGCGCGTCATTGGGTAAGTAGTCCACCAAGGTAGGCGGCGCCTCACCAGGCATAGCGCCTGAGAGGTGGCGAGAGTAGTTCTCAATGCCCTTGCAGAAGCCCAATTCATTGAGCATCTCCAAATCAAAACGGGTGCGCTGCTCTAAGCGCTGCGCTTCAACCAGCTTGCCGTCTTTTACAAATTCGTCTAAGCGAATCCGTAACTCTGCTTTGATAGTTTCAATCGCCTTGAGAACGGTGTCACGCGGCGTGACATAGTGTGAACTTGGATAGACTGTAAAGCGCGGAATCTTCTGACGAATTTTTCCAGTCAGTGGATCGAAGAATTGCAGGCTCTCGATCACATCATCAAAGAGTTCAACGCGCACAGCCAATTCATTATGCTCAGCCGGAAAAATATCAATCGTATCGCCCCGCACCCGGAAAACTCCGCGCTTGAAATCGGTTTCGTTGCGGTCGTATTGCATCGCAATTAAACGCATCAAAATATCGCGCTGACTCATCTTGTCACCGGGGCGTAAAGTCATCACCATGCTGTGATAGTCACCCGGATTACCGATACCGTAAATTGCGGATACAGTGGCTACGATGATGACATCGCGTCGCTCCAACAAACTCTTGGTAGCAGACAATCGCATTTGCTCAATATGCTCATTGATGGATGAATCCTTTTCAATAAACAAATCGCGTGTCGGAACGTAGGCCTCTGGCTGGTAGTAATCGTAGTAACTAACAAAGTACTCCACCGCATTTTTTGGGAAAAACTCCCGAAACTCACTGTAGAGCTGGGCGGCCAAAGTCTTGTTTGGAGCAAAAATAATGGCGGGACGACCTGTTCTGGCAATGACATTGGCCATAGTAAAAGTCTTGCCTGAGCCAGTAACCCCCAACAGGGTCTGAAAGGTCAATCCATCCTCAATACCAGCTACCAAAGCATCGATTGCAGCCGGCTGATCGCCAGCGGGCGGGAATGGCTGATACAGCTGAAATGCAGAATCAGGAAAGGAAACGAATTTGGCGGGGTCTAAATCGTGGCCTACCTCACCCAAAGGATCGGCTATGGGGGTTTTCTTGCTTTCGGCAGCTGGGGAATTCGGGGAAGATTTAGGTAACTTGGGGGGCATCTCAGCTATCATTTCAACTGTAAGTTTTAGTTCACAGCGAATTTTGTACAAACATTGATTTTGCCGTTTTTATTTAGAAATAGTTGGATCAAGCCTCAAAAACAGCCACTTAAAGCAAATTTAACTGAATTTAACGTCAATTCACCCCGAAATAGCCTCTTAACCACCCTTTTTGACCATCAAATGAACCTTTTTACTTCAGTCCAGCTAGCTCCTAAAGACCCTATTTTTGGCCTCACAGAAGCCTATGTCGCCGATCAACGTGCAGACAAGGTCAATCTAGGTGTTGGCGTCTACTACACCGATGAGGGCAAAGTGCCTCTTTTGAAAGCAGTGATTAAGGCCGAAGAGGCGATTGTTGCAAAACACTCACCGCGCAGCTACATTCCAATCGAAGGTCCAAATCCGTATAACAGCGCAGTACAGAACTTATTGTTCGGCGCCGACTCATCACTCATCAAAGATGGTCGCGTAGTTACCGCTGAGTGCCTTGGAGGAACTGGTGCATTGCGAGTTGGCGCTGACTTTATCAAGCGCCTCAACCTCAATGCGCCTTGCGCAATTAGTAATCCAACTTGGGAAAACCACCGCGGCATTTTTGAATCCGCTGGCTTTGAAGTAGTTGAGTACACCTACTTCGATGGCAAAACCCGTGGCGTAGATTTTGATGGCATGGTGAAATCTTTAGAGTCTTTTCCCAAATACACCACCGTATTACTGCATGCTTGCTGCCACAACCCAACGGGTGCTGACATTACTGAAGCGCAATGGCGTCAAGTGATTGATATCTGTAAAGCGAAAGACCTCATTCCATTTTTAGACATGGCCTACCAAGGCTTTGCTGATGGTATTGAGAAAGATGGTGTTGCAGTTCGCCTGTTCGCCGAATCTGGCATGTCTTTCTTTGTATCAAGCTCCTTCTCTAAATCGTTCTCACTGTATGGTGAACGTGTTGGCGCCTTGTCTATCGTGACGCAAAGTAAAGATGAATCTACTCGCGTGCTCTCGCAATTGAAGCGCGTGATTCGTACAAATTATTCCAATCCTCCAACTCACGGCGCCGCAATTGCAGCGGCTGTTTTGAATTCGCCAGAACTCAGACAGCTTTGGGAAGATGAGCTGGCTGAAATGCGTGATCGCATCAAAGCAATGCGTCATGGATTGGTTGAAAAATTGGCTGCCGCTGGCGTAAAACAAGACTTTGCTTTCATTGAAGCTCAGCGCGGCATGTTCTCTTACTCTGGCTTAAGCGCCGAGCAAGTAGAGCGCTTACAAAAAGAAGATGGTATTTACGCCCTCTCCACAGGCCGTATTTGTGTTGCCGCCCTCAATACCAAAAATATTGATAAGGTAGCTCAAGCAAT
>JBEGUE010000224.1:0-8399 GCA_041179045.1 Pseudomonadota bacterium | reverse complement strand
AGGCCGGCAGCTACTAATCCCTCTGTACCAGCAGGATGACGGCAATCAATATCTTCAAATTCGTTCACATTGTTAATCTCTGTACCCATCGCAATATTGGTGATTTTTTCTAAAATGACCTCCACTACTACAGGAACCCGATGCTCCTTGGCCATCTTTTGCGCCTCTATCAATGCAGCATTGATTTTGCTTGGATCCGAGACTCTAATGGCTTTACAACCAAGCCCTTCAACAACCTGAACGTGATCAACACCATAGCCCTTCAAGTTTTGATCATCCACATTGATATTGTCGAAAGCCAGTTGTACGCAATAGTCCATCTCAAAACCACGTTGCGCTTGACGGATTAAACCTAAGTAACTGTTGTTTACTAAGACCATCACTAATGGCAGGTTAAATTGTGCGCCAACAGCTAATTCTTCAATCAAGAATTGGAAGTCGTAGTCACCTGCAAGTCCGACTACAGTCTTTGTTGTATCAGAGGCCAATACACCTAATGCAGCTGGAATTGTCCAACCAAGGGGGCCAGCTTGACCGCAGTTAATCCATTGGCGAGCACCATAGACATGTAAGAACTGTCCACCCGCAATTTGCGATAGGCCAATAGTCGATACATACACAGTGTCGCGACCAAATACGGAGTTCATCTCTTGATAGACGCGTTGCGGTTTGATGGGTACATTATCAAAGTTAGTTTTACGATGCATCAAGCTCTTGCGCTCCTGGCAGCGTTCAACCCATTCGCTGTAGTTGCTAAGCTTACCTTTGGCTTTCCACTCTTTCGCCACTTCAACAAATAACTCTAGTGCAGCTTTCGCATCCGAAACAATGCCGTAGTCAGGATTAAATACGCGACCAATTTGGGTTGGTTCGATATCAACGTGAATAAACTTGCGATCCTTGCAATACACATCGATTGATCCTGTATGACGGTTAGCCCAGCGGTTACCGATACCCAGAACGAGATCACTAGCCAGCATAGTGGCGTTGCCATAACGGTGTGAGGTTTGTAGACCCACCATACCCGCCATGAGTGGATGATCATCCGGAATAGTTCCCCAGCCCATGAGGGTTGGAATCACTGGAATACCAGTCAATTCTGCGAACTCTACTAATAGCGCATCCGCATCAGCATTAATAATTCCACCGCCAGCAACAATTAATGGCTTCTTGGCAGACATCAACATTTCCAGCGCTTTTTCGATCTGCTTGCGGCTAGCTGCTGGTTTATACACCGGCAATGGCTCATATGTATCGATATCAAATTCAATTTCAGCTAATTGAACATCAATCGGCAAATCAATTAATACAGGACCTGGACGGCCTGAACGCATCACATGAAATGCCTGCTGGAAAACCCGTGGCACTAAGCCAGGCTCACGAACCGTTACAGACATCTTTGTTACTGGCTTAGAGATCGTTTCAATATCAACAGCCTGAAAATCTTCTTTATAAAGACGGGCACGTGGGGCTTGTCCAGTAATACAAAGAATAGGAATAGAGTCAGCACTTGCGGAATACAGCCCAGTCATCATGTCTGTACCCGCTGGGCCAGAAGTACCAATGCAGACGCCAATATTGCCGGCCTTAGCTCGCGTATAGCCTTCAGCCATGTGTGAAGCACCTTCAACATGTCGGGCCAGGATATGAGTGATTGACTGACGCTCACGCAACTGTGCGTAGAGTGGATTAATAGCGGCTCCAGGAACACCAAACGCAGTGGTGATACCTTCTTTTTCCATTACTAGCACTGCTGCCATTGCGGCTTTCATTTTGGCCATGATGTTTCCCTCGCTGTTTAAGAATGGATACATCATCAACACTTCAGGCCTAAATGAGAATGCCATTTGCCATCATATGAGCTATTCCAAAATGGAATACCTAAGAAAAATCGGGTTAGAATTCATTTATGGATCGAATTCAGGGAATTGCCCTTTTTGTCCGAGTCGTCGAAACCGGCTCCTTTAGTAAGGCTGCAGCCAGCCTGGGCATTACCCAGCCCACTGCAACTAAACACATCGCCTTTTTAGAAAAGCGTCTCGGCTCACTTTTATTGCATCGCAGCACAAGAGGGGTCACCCCAACAGAAATTGGCGCGATCTACTACGAAAAATGCAAAATCATTTCAAGAGAGCTTGAGGAGGCAGATAACCTAGCTGCCCTATTGCAAGGCGAGACGCAGGGTAAATTGACTATAAGCTCTTCGGTTGCCTTTGGCCGACGTATTTTGACTCCACTTGTACTTGAATTCATGAGTCAAAACCCCAAACTCGAGGTGCATCTGAGTCTTGAGGATCAATACGTCAATTTGGTTGAAAGTGGCGTTGATCTGGCGATTCGTATGGGTCGCCTCGCAGACTCCTCTCTAGGTTCACGCTACTTAGGTTTAAATCCCTGGGTCCTCGTAGCTAGCCCAGATTACTTAAAGCAACATGGCACTCCCAATCATCCAGAGGATTTAACGACGCATCAGGCCTTAATCTATAGCTCAGTTCAAGACAACCACCGCTGGCACTTTAGTGGCGGTGATGGCGAGACCATTTCGATACCTGTTAAAGGTCCGCTGTACTCCAATAACTTATCTGCTCTGCTAGCTGCAACCATAGGGAATATGGGCTTAGCCACTATTCCTTGGTATGTTGCTTATCACTCGATCAATAAGGGCACCTTACAGCCCATATTGACTGATTGGAGCCTGCCCTCCCAGGAAATTCATGCGGTATTTTCCTCACCCCGTTTGGTGCCTGGTAAGGTGAGTAAGTGCATCGACTGGCTGCAATGTCACTTTTCTGGCAACTGGTGGGAGCGAATTTAAGCTCAAGTACTTAGGTGCAAAGTATTAACGCTTCCTGCCAATCTACCGCCCCATTCTTTTGTGGTCTTAGCAACAGAATTTTGCAATTGAAATACGCTAATATCACTATAGATACTTAATATTAAGGAAAGTTATGAAAATTAAAATCGCCCAATTGACTCTTGTAGCCGCAACACTATTGGCTAGCCCAGCATTAGTAATGGCTCAAGCACCCGCTGCTAATGCTGTAGTGGTGGATGCAGCCATCACTGACAGTATTTTCCAGTTGTATGAAGGTACTGTTACGAAGATTGATAAGAAAACACGTACGATTTTCTTTAAGAACAATGAAGGTGAATCCAAGTTCATTGCCGGCCCTGAAATTAAGAGTTTTGATCAGATAAAAGTAGGTGACCGTCTCAATGTGACCTATGAACTTGCTGTTGCAATTGAATTGATTAAGACCAAAAGCGATGGCATTCGCAGCAAAGTCGAAACTGCATCCGAAGTAGCTTCCAAGCCTGGTGAAAAACCAACTCGTACCATTACCAACACCACGACCATCATTGCTGACATCGTAGCCGTAGATCGCGCCAAGAAACTGGTTTCAGTCAAAGGTCCAAGTGGCAAGGTCACTGTTGTTACCGTTAAGAACCCGCAGCTGTTAGCCGATGTCAATGTTGGTGAGCAGGTTCGAGTGATTTACTTTGATGCGATGGCTGCATCGATTACGCCTCCAAAGAAGAAGTAATTTAAAAAAGAGTAACGAGTATTAGCAAGGATTTAATTTGAGCATTCGGACCTGTTGGATCCTTGCACTTGTTGCCTTACTCTCGGCGTGCGCTAACACTACCCGCTCGGGAGCTGTTGGTATCAACCGATCCCAATTTATGATGGCCTCTTCTGAAGAGGTCAATCGCCTATCTGCTGCAAGTTATAACGAGCAAAATCAAAAGGCAAAAGAGAAAAATATACTAGTCACCTCTGGCCCTACTTATGAGCGATTGAAGTTCATCGCAAATAGGTTAATCCCTCAGACCGAGGCATTTAGAGATGACACCAAGCAATGGGATTGGCGCCTTACGCTAATCGATGCCCCTGTACTGAATGCTACTTGCGCACCCGGCGGAAAGATCACTTTCTACACCGGAATTATTGAGCAGCTCAATTTAAGTGATGATGAAATTGCAGCCATCATGGGTCATGAAATTGCCCACGCCTTAAGAGAGCATGGTCGGGAGCGTGTATCTCAAGCGGTTGCACAAAATGTATTGGTAAATATTGCCATGGCCGTCGCTGGCCCCTATGGTTCCGCAGTGGGTGCTGCAAACCAAGTTGCCCAATACGCGATTATTTTGCCTAATTCCAGAGAGAATGAATCGGAAGCGGACGCCATTGGATTGGAGTTAGCAGCAAGAGCGGGATATAACCCCATGGGTGCAATTAGCGTTTGGCAAAAAATGCTCAAGGCAACTAAAGGTAGTAGCTCTCCAGAATTCTTATCCACCCACCCTTCTGGTGAAACCCGAATCGAGCAACTCACTGCGCTCATGCCGGCAGTTGAACCTTTGTACAAAGTGGCACCAAAACCACCGGCCACGAAAAAGCTTTAAGAAAGATTCAGTAGGAATAAAAAAGCCCCTAATGCAGGGGCTTATTTTAATTAAAAGCTTTTAAGAATCTCAGACTTTTTAGCATTGTATTCATCCTGAGTTATCAAACCTTTTTTAAGCATAGTATTTAAATCCTCTAACCTCTTAGCTGGGTTTGGCAATTCACCGGCTGGAGCAGCCTTTGCTCCGGGGGTAATGGATGACCTGGCTGAACTTGGTTTAGTAGCATCATTAATTGGTGTTGTTGTGCGAATAATGTTCTCACCACCTGGGACTATCTCTTGTGACACGACAGGGGTTGCTGGACATTTTTTATCTATCTGCATTTGTTGCAGACGCTCATATCTTGCTTTAGCCGCCTTCTGTTCCGCTGAAGCCGCGCCACCTAAATCCATAAAGAACCAGGGAACGATAAGAAAGATGCCTGTAATGGCAAGAGCTGCATTGGTACCGATTTGCTTATCCTTATCACCGTCAGCTTCAATTTGAGCGGTGACCATCTTTTGCATCTCATTGGCTATTGCATCACATGATTTGGTTTCATCTCCAACCTGTGCAACAGGGACTGGATTTGCCACACTACTTGCGCATCCAGTCATAAAAATTGACATGGAGAGCATGGACATTGAAACAATAATTGCTATAAGTTTTCTCACTGAGATCTTTCATTATGAAAATAATAATGATGCAGATTTTATCGATGAACTCCATGGAATCGAACACCCGAGTGGGAGTAGTTACCCTAAAAAAGAAAAAATAACTAAGAAGTTATTAGCCTTTGAGCGAGTGAGTAACTAAGAGAAAATAAATAAAGGGGCTGAAATAAAAAAAGCCCCTGCATCAGGGGCTTTCTAAACTACTTGGCGGAGCGGACGGGACTCGAACCCGCGACCCTCGGCGTGACAGGCCGATATTCTAACCAACTGAACTACCGCTCCAATTACATCGCTTGCTACTTGTGTCACTTCTTACTACTCACAACTAGCCAAAAAATTTGGCGTCCCCAGGGGGATTCGAACCCCCGTACTCACCGTGAAAGGGTGATGTCCTAGGCCTCTAGACGATGGGGACCTGGACTACTACAAAAACTAATGCTGCTATTGTAAATGCTTGGTGGAGATAAGCGGGATCGAACCGCTGACCTCTTGCATGCCATGCAAGCGCTCTCCCAGCTGAGCTATACCCCCGTAATCTCGTTAAAACTCTACAAGACACTCAAAACAATCCAAGATTTTATCCTATTTTTGTAGGAGGAGGCAAGTTCTGCTTTAGACCACCTTGGAAAGCCTTGCTACTGCCTCATTCTTACCCATCACCACCAAGACAGAGTCAATGGCTGGCGTCTGTGTAGTGGCAAATAAAGCGTAACGCACAGGCATTGCCAATGCTGGCATTTTGATCTGATGCTTGGCTAACACTTCTTTAAAAGCCGCCCCATAAGCTGCTTTTGTATGCTCAGCAGATTGAATGGCCACAATCAAATCCTTGAGAGCGGGAATAACATCAGCTGGAATATTTTCTGCGATTTGATCGCTACTGTGAGCAGGTGCCGGTAAATAGAACAGCTTTGCGCCTTCCGCGATTTCAATCAGCGTGTTAGCACGATCTTTGAGGAGCGCAACTACTTGCACAAAGTCAGGGCCATTTTCTGTATCGATGCCAAGTTCATGTGCAAATGGCTTAGTTGCTTCCGCCAGCTTTCCTGGATCTGCATTTTGAATATATTGATGATTTAACCAGAGTAATTTTTCAGGATTGTGTTGTGCAGGTGATCGACCAAGGCTGCCTAAGTCAAACCAATTCACAAACTGCTCTTTAGTGAAAATCTCAGCATCACCGTGTGACCAGCCTAGTCTTGCTAGGTAATTCAGAATGGCCTCAGGGAGGTAACCTGCTTTTTGATAGTCGCGCACACTCATTGCGCCATTACGCTTACTCATTTTTTCACCAGAGTCGTTTAGGACTGTTGGTAAATGGGCGTATACCGGCGGTGTACCACCAAGTGCCTTCATGATATTAATTTGGCGTGGCGTGTTGTTGACATGATCATCGCCCCGAATTACATGGGTGATATTCATATCAAGGTCATCCACTACAACGCAGAAGTTATAGGTTGGCGTGCCATCAGGACGAGCAATCACCAGATCATCCAACTCATCATTACTGATTTCGATCTTGCCCTTGACTGCATCCTCCCAAATCACAGATCCGCCAATAGGATTCTTGAAGCGAATCACTGGCAAAACACCTTCTGGTATTACTGGCAGCGTTTTGCCTGGCTCAGGACGCCATTGACCGTTATAGCGCGGCTTTTCTTTATTGGCCATCTGTTGGTCACGTAGCTTATTGAGCTCATCTTCACTCATGTAGCAAGGGTAAGCAAGGCCAGCATCGAGCATCTGCTTTACAACAGCACGATAACGATCAATACGTTGCATTTGATAGATTGGACCTTCATCTAAATCTAGGCCAAGCCATGCCATGCCTTCAATAATGACGTCGACAGCCTCCTGTGTGGAGCGCTCTACATCGGTATCTTCAATACGCAAAATAAAGTCGCCCTGGTTATGGCGAGCAAAAGCCCAGGGATATAGAGCGCTGCGAAGGTTGCCCAAGTGAATAAAGCCCGTTGGACTGGGGGCGAAACGTGTTCTGATATGCATAAGTAGCATTATCTCAGGTCAGCTTTAGATTTGATTATTTGGCACTCTGATTGTCAAAAAAGTGGATACTTTCACTTATGAACGAATTACTTGTATTTATGTGCGATGGCGCCCCGGTCCGCGGGGAGATTGTTTCGATTAGCACGGCCTGGCAGGCCGTTTTAGAGCGTCGTAATGATCCACCTGTGGTCAGACGAATCCTGGGTGATTTTGTGGGTGCAGCAACCCTGTTAAGCGCCAGCCTCAAATTTGATGGAACCTTGATTATTCAGGCTCAAAGTAAAGGCCCTATTCAGCTTCTCGTGGTGGAATGCAAGTCCGACCTGACCATGCGAGCTACCGTGAAGCTATCGGTAGACCCCGCCAGCATCGATCCCAATGCCACCCTAGGTGAACTATTAGATGCAGATCATTCTGGGCGTCTAGTAATTACTTTAGACCCATCAGACCGTCAACCTGGTCAACCGCCCTACCAAGGGATCGTAGCTCTTCAAGAGCACCGCGGCACTGTCATTAAGCCCGTTACTAGCGCTGCAGAAGCTATTGCCCTGTACATGCAAAACTCAGAGCAATTGGATACCCGCATCTGGCTAGCATCCAATGACACCCATGTCGGCGGCTTGCTATTGCAGCGATTGCCCGACTCAGGAGGTCATGCCCATCTTGACCCTCAGCTTGCGGCTGAAGGCTGGACCCGAATTCAGACGCTGGGTGAAACGATTACCAATGAAGAGTTACTCACGCTTTCGCCGGATACTATCCTGCGCCGCCTCTTTTTAGAGGAGTCCGCAGAAAGTGGCGTCAGAAGCTTTCCACCTCGCCCAGTTCGCTTTAGCTGCCGCTGTTCACGCACCAAGGTAGCGGACATTCTGAGAATGCTGGGAGAAGAAGAGGTAGAAAGTATTCTTGCAGAGCAAGGTGCCGTTGAAACCGAATGCGATTTTTGCGCTAAAGCCTATCGCTTCGATGCGGTTGATTGTCGACAGGTCTTTAAAACCGATTTATTGGCAGATGCTACGAGACCACCCTCTAGCGGGCACTAAGTGATCTTAAGGCTTAGTCGTCGTTGGCTTTACGCCATCAGGAGCGTTGGAGGTAGATTTTTCAGAAGGCAGGATTTGCACAAAGAACTCCCCCTCCTTGAGCATGCCATGCTCTACCCGTGCTCGCTCTTCAATCGCCCGGGTACCTTCTTTTAAATCCTTAACGTCGCCAGTAAGCTTGGCATTACGCAAGCTCAGCAGGCTGTTTTTAGCCTGCTGTAACTCAAGTTGCTTCTCCATCTCATACACCTTCAACCATCCACCCTTCCCCAACCAAAGGGGGTAC
>JBEGUE010000223.1:0-5448 GCA_041179045.1 Pseudomonadota bacterium | reverse complement strand
GATGAACCGTCAAACGCGTGACCGCTCTCAAATTTGTCTTCGTCAAAATGAGAAATAGGTACTGTTGTGTGCTGCTCTTTACCCTTTGTATCTACAAAGCGGAAATCAACGAAAGTACATTCTTTCTCTTTAACCAACTTCATCACATCAGCGACGGTCTTCGTCATGCAAATCTCCTCTATTAACTAAATTCGGAATACAAACCTAAGGTGTACACCCTTGTTTATTCCAGGCATCAAATATGCCCTTGGGATGTATCTAATTTACTGAAGCAAACAAACGGGAACGACCATTATTGCACTAATTAAGTGCTGAAATACCCCTCAAAACCCTTAAAATCACTATATTTGCACCAAATGAGTGCTTATTTAGATTTTGAAATATCGTGAATTGCATAGCCCAAAGCCTCAGTGCCTGTGCGCAAAGCAATCCAAGCATCATCTAGGAGGCTCGCATTGCCCTTGATACCCAATTCAATGTGCCTCTCAGCGTAAACACCCCCTCTAGAAGGGTCGCCAACCGACGGGAGACTAAAGACCTTTACCCCCGGAAAAGAGGCCTCGATGCGCTCCATTAAGGGCGTTAAGACAGACTCAATCCCTTTTGGAACAATAAAACTTTGCTCTGCCCAGTTTTCGCGATGAAATAAATTCTGATAATAAGTGTCTAGACACCAAGCCATCATAGGCGCAGCCATAACGGGAAAGCCCGGGAAAAAATAGTGCTCACGAATCGAAAACCCTGGGATCTGGTTATAGGGATTGGGGATGATGTCACTACCGATTGGAAACTCCCCCATCTTAAAGCGATGCTGATTTTCTGCCGTACTCAGATCAGCCTTCGTGGGATCGCCCTCTGCCATGATCCGAATACGTCCTGTAATGAGCTCTTGTGCGGTCGCATGTAATTGCGTTTGTGTACCCAAAGCTAAAGCAGCGCAATGCCTTGTATGGTCATCAGGCGTAGCTCCGATACCGCCAGTGCTAAAAACCACATCACCACTTGCGAAGCTATCTTTTAGGGTAGCGGTAATCTGCTCGGGATCATCTGCGACATATTTAGCCCAAGACAAGCTTAGACCACGCTCATTTAAAAGCTCAATCAATTTACTGAGATGCTTATCTTGACGACGACCAGACAAAATTTCATCGCCAATCACAATCAAACCGAAACGACAAGTATTCGCCTCGGAGTCTTCAAGACTCGGCTTGTTCAACACTTCAACCATGATTTGCTAACTCCATATCAACAACACGCGCTTCTATATTTAAGGATTGATTTAGCTCATTACTGCGCAATTCTTTCAAGGCCTCAAGCAGGTAATGGGTAAACCAGAGCGCAGCAAAGACAAAGATTAAAGAATAGACCCACAGCGCAACAAAGCTGACGATCGGAAATAAAACTAAAGCTAAAGCAGAGGTTGCCCAGAAAAAGGTGGGTACCGCTCCTAACATCCCAGAAATAATGCCCATAGCCAAGAGTGGCCAACGGTGTTGATGCAAAAGGGTATCGCGCTCATCTGCAGTAGCATGCTGAGCTAACACGTCGTAAGACATCAAACGCATCGTCAACCATCCCCAAATTAATGGGGGCAAAACAGCAACCAATGGTGGAATCCACCACACTGGCAAAGTGAGCATCACCAGAGCTAAGCAAATTAAAGTAGACCAGAGGGTATAGATAAAGCTGCCAAATAAACTACCGCCTTTTTTCTTCACAATATCTTTGTAAGCATATTGCCGCGCGACTACCTTGACGATGGTTGGCACAGTTGTCAAGGCGATGAACACCAATAAACTGATAGAGATTAAGGGGATTAATAGCATCACAAAAAAGAGTGGTGCGATCCATGCACGCGCACTCTCGAAACCGGCCCAGATCAAACCATCTGCAATCCAACTAGTTAATATCGATGCCGTTAAGAAAGTGCTTAGCATCTCCAATGCTGGCATCCAAGTTAACCAGATTAAGGTGCCCCACAAGATCGATACGATAAAAAATGGTCGCAGACTCAGCCATAGCATTTTGGGATGCATTGCGCCAACCAAAGCTAAGCCAAAAGACTTAAAAACTTGCTGCATGCTATCCATAGATTTCCATTGCTACCGTGTGAACCACTAGTGCTTACTTTACTTTGGGTAAGATTTCTCGAATTGAGTGCATCAGACTCTGCCACTGATGCCTTAGTACATTAGGTGACAAAGCTAAGCCCCTAACTCCAGTGGGATGAACCTCTTTTGAAAAGATTGCGGTATTGAGCATCATGTCCCACCAAGGAAACAAGACGCCAAAGTTACAGCCGCCTAAAACACCTGGCTTACCTTTAGCCTCGTGACCGTACCCTACAGCATGATGCAGCCGGTGATACATTGGTGAAATCAATACATATTTAAAAGGTCCAAGATCGATCTTTAAATTAGCATGCTGCCAACTCTGAATGAGTTGGCTCAGCACCACCAATACAATAAATTGAGCAGGTGATACTCCAAACAGCAGGGCAAAGAACGAAAACACAAACGCATGCATGATGTCATCGACAATGTGATTGCGATCATCAGACCAAGCAGTCATCACCGTTTGACTATGATGCAAAGCATGTAGTCGCCACCACCAATTGAAAACATGGGATGCGCGGTGATATAGATACTCCACAAAATCAAGCAATACAAAGTAAATACAAAAACTCACCAAGGGTATTGATGTCACTGACGGCCACCAAGAATCTACATTCAGCCTACCGAAACGAAAATCATGCAAGACTGAATCAATCTGAAAGAAAAATCCAGATAAAGCAATAAATATCAGGCCATGAAAAATACCTAGGCGATGAAATAAAGTGTAAAAAATATCCGCTTTGGAACTTTTTGCAAACCGCTCTTGTGTCTCTGCAGGAGAAAATCTCTCCCAAACTCTGAGAACCACAGCGATTAGGAAAATCTGGATGCATCCAAATAAGAACCAGTCGATACCGTCAAATACATCCTCAGCCATCGACATCAGATCAAATTGATACAGAATCGGCCCAGCCACATAGGTAAATAAGAATTCTTGAACGCTAGCGTAGGCTGAAGCGATGGCGGCTATCACAGGGTTTGAGTCCATATACTCAATTGTGACTTATTTATCGCGTTTTGGCAGAGTTGCAAAACAAAAACCCCGGGCCTTCAAATTCAATATCAGCTGCTCTAACACTGCTGGAGCCCAAGGATCCTTGCGCGACCAAATACCTAAGTGAGCCATAGTGATATCGCCATCCTGAAGTTGGCTACTGGCTTTATCCAAAAGCATTTTGTTGGGATGCGTCTGTGAACTGAGTTCATCCCCTAAAAATCCCGCAGGACTCCAGCCGATATGCTGATAAGAGCATTGATCACCCATCCTAATCGAACGGGGCGATGTTTTTCCACCAGGAGCACGCCAGATTTTTTGAATATTGGTGCCCGTTAGCTCTTTAAAGCGCTCATCCACCCGTCGGATTTCTCGGCAATAGGCTGCTTCGTTGTACAGCGTTGCCACTCCAGCCTTTGGTCCAAATTGTGGCTTTGCAAAGATTTCTCCGCTTGGGCCGTCCTTCACAAAGTACAAATGGTCGTAGGTATGACTACCAAAATGATGGCCTTCGCGCACCCGATCTTGCCAATATGATTTCCAAGAATCTTCTAAAGAAAAATCACCGCGACTCGTTTTTTCATTCGCTAGAAAAAAAGTGGCCTTAACATTTTGACGATTCAAAATGTCGGCAATCGTTTGCGCTACAGACATATTGCCAGTATCAAAAGTTAGGTAAACCGTTTTTTTACAATTGGCCTCTTGTGCAAAACTCAACGGGGAGCATGCCCCTAAAACAATGAATGCCGTCAGTCGAACGAGGGTCGCATTCAAATACATCTATTTGCGTTATTCCCAGCTAGCACGCGGAGTAAAGAAAACACCGTGAGGGGATCTACCAACAGGAATTACTGAGACCAACTTCATCGAAGGTATATCAATCACTCCCACCTTTTTAGAGAAGCGCAGAGTAACCCACATCGTTTTTCCATCAGGGGTAATTTCCATATCATCAGGACCTGCTGGAAGCCCAGTGATATCACCTATCTTTTCTAAGGTTTGCATATTAATCATGCTGATGCTCGACGCAATACGATTGGTTACGAACACATGCTTTTTATCGCCTAAGGGTCGGAAGTTGTGAGCACCCTTGCCAGTAACGATTCGCTTTACCTCTTTACGAGTTTTCCAGTCAATCACTTGGACATAATCCTCACCCGTAATGCCAATGAGTAGGTATTGATCACCAGGCGTCAGCCAGACTCCTGCTGGCACCTTACCTGTGGTAATTTTCCACATGACAGTCTGAGTATCCAAATCAATTGCCGCTAGTTCATTTGAGTCTTGCAGAGTAATAAATGCGATCTTGCTATCTGCCGTGAAGGCGACATGACTTGGTGTCTTGCCAAGCTTGATTGCTTTTGCTAATTTGAGATCCGCACCCTGCGCGTGATAGACATCTACCCTATCCAAGCGATTGCCGTTTGCAACAAACCACTTATGGTTAGGAGAATAACCAATTTGGTAGGGATCAATGATGTCTGGAATTCTGCCAGTTAACTCACCGGTAGTGGGATTCATCAGCACAACATCATTGCCGGCTGCATTGGCAATCAGTAACGTCTTTTGATCAGGGGTCATCATTAAGTGATGAGGCTCTTTTCCAACCGGCACCGTCTTAATCACTTTGCGGGTGGGCATATCAATTAAGCTAACGGTAGCCTCCCCAGAATTCAGGACTACCGCTAACTTAGGCTCGGATGAGCTTACACCTTGAGCATGAACAGCATTTGCAAGCCCTATCAGGGCAAATGAGACCAGGATCGAAATACTGCCAAATGTGGCATGACGAATGTATGTTTGCATGCCTCATATTGTAAGCAATTGATTCGTTCGACGCAGGCCTTTGATTAGAATCCCTTGATCTATCGCAAGCTAGCCAAGACCTTTTCTAAGCGCTTTAGGGACATTGGGCTTGGAGTCTTTAACTCTTGGGCGTATAGAGCCACCCTCAACTCCTCCAATTGCCAGCGAAAATCCGCTAAAGCCTGATCCTCACTAATGGCATATGCCGCAGAGCCATGGCCAGCCTGAACGAGTTTTTGCCATGGTCTGGCAACCGACTCCCAGTCTTTTTGGCACTGAGCATCGCGGCTAGGGTTAGCACGCAATTTATCAATGCGCATAGCAATAGCCTTGAGATAGCGAGGGAAATGCACCAACTGGCCATAAGGAGTGTCTGAAACAAATTTAGCAAATATCAGGCCCTGAACTTGATGCTGAATATCCACATGGGCAGTAGCTGAAGCAGCCTTGGCTTGGGATAGCTTCTTTTGAAGGTCCGCATAAGCCTGTAATGCCGCCAAAGCATGCTTTGAAATCTCCTGCGCAATCAGAGCT
>JBEGUE010000222.1:0-3640 GCA_041179045.1 Pseudomonadota bacterium | reverse complement strand
CAATGCCACGAGCGTAGAGAAGAACAGCTTTGCTGGAGTCATCGTTACCAGGAATGATGTAATCAACGCCATCTGGTGAGTGGTTGGTATCCACTACAGCGATAACTGGAATACCAAGCTTATTAGCTTCAGTAATAGCAATCTTGTGATAACCAACGTCCACTACGAAAATCGCATCAGGAACGCCGTTCAAATCTTGAATACCACCAAGCGCTTTTTGCAACTTGTCGAGATCACGATCGTTAGTCAAAGCTTCTTTCTTAGAAAGCTTTTCCCAATCGCCAGCTTCTTTAGCAACTGCCATGTCCTTCAAACGCTTGAGGGAACCTTTAACAGTTTTGAAGTTCGTGAGCGTACCGCCCAACCAACGGCTGTCGATGTATGGCATACCAGCACGAGCAGCTTCTTCAGCAATAATCTCGCGTGATTGACGCTTAGTACCAACGAATAAGATAGTTCCACGGTTAGCAGCAACTTGTTTTGCAAATTTCAGGGCGTCCTGAAACATTGGCAATGTTTTTTCTAAGTTGATGATGTGAATTTTGTTGCGATGGCCGAAAATATAAGGGGCCATTCTTGGGGACCAGAAACGGGTTTGGTGACCAAAATGGCAACCGGCTTCCAGCATTTGACGCATAGTTACTGACATAACTTCTCCTAAGGGTTAGTTTCTGAGATTGAGTCCTAGCTGCGCTAAAAAGCGCCACCCTGGAAGGCTCAACCCGCTATTTCAGATCAAGATTGACCTGAGAAAGAAATTATAGCTTAAATATCAATGGTCTAGACGTCCTGCCCCCAGCTCTTCACTAGAAAACCTGCTCAGAAATGCCATTAAATCGTGCATCTGCCTAATATTTAGGCAGATTCCCACTAGCAAAAAGCCTCAAGTCGTTGATAATCAAGGCATGAATAGTGTATTTACCGCCGAAAAAGACATCCAAGGGATGCGCGAAGCTGGCCGCTTAGCCAGTGAAGTTCTTGACCACGTTGCCCCGCATGTTAATGCTGGTGTCAGTACTGCCGAACTAGATCGCATTTGCCATGAATACATGCGCGATGTCCAAAAGACCATTCCAGCTCCACTGAAC
This sequence comes from Pseudomonadota bacterium, assembly GCA_041179045.1. Classification (GTDB taxonomy): domain Bacteria; phylum Pseudomonadota; class Gammaproteobacteria; order Burkholderiales; family Burkholderiaceae; genus Polynucleobacter. Next base: position 2,552 of record JBEGUE010000222.1, on the reverse strand, counting down.
TACCAGCCGCCAGGCTACCCACCCTTTCCAGCGTCGATTTGCACTTCAGTCAATGATGTGATCTGCCATGGCATTCCTGGCGAGAAGATTCTCAAAACCGGTGATGTTGTTAACCTCGATATCACTGTGATTACGCCTGATGGCTACTACGGCGATACCAGCCGTATGTTTATGGTTGGTGAAGTTTCAGTATTAGCTAAGCGACTCACCCAAATTACTTTTGAATGTATGTGGCTTGGTATTGCGCAAGTGAAGCCTGGCGCATCGCTGGGTGATATTGGCCATGTCATTCAGACTCATGCTGAAAAAGCCGGTTACTCAGTGGTTCGTGAATACTGCGGCCATGGTATTGGCAAAGTATTTCATCAAGACCCACAGATTCTTCACTACGGTCGTCCTGGCACTGGTGAAAAGTTAACAGAAGGTATGACCTTCACCATTGAGCCAATGATCAATGCTGGTAAGCGCGATATTCGAACAATGCCTGATCAATGGACGGTGAAGACTAAAGACCGCAGCCTCTCTGCACAATGGGAGCATACGCTCCTGGTAACAGCTACTGGCGTTGAGGTATTAACTTGGTCAGAGGGCAGTAATCCAATTCCTGATTGCGTTAAAGGTCTTTCATTTAGACCAAATCTAGCTAACGCTTAATTACTCAATAAGCTCAAGCGCAATGGGTCAAACTCTCACAGCAGTGAAACCGATTGCAGATATTGCCAGCTTAAGGGCTGCGCGAGAGCTAGCCTATGAGGACTTTCGCGAGCATCAAGTTGTTGGACTATTAACCAAGCAACTGAGTAAGCTTAGCGATGAACTCCTCATTAGCCTATGGAATTCCTGTGATTTAAATTCGGATGCGGCTCTAGTAGCAGTAGGTGGATTTGGCAGGGGCGCACTCTTCCCCTATTCCGATATTGATATTCTGATTTTGCTGCCCGCAGATAAGCAATACTTTGAAGAAGTACTTGCTAGCAAAATTGAAAAGTTTGTAGCGCAATGCTGGGATACTGGATTAGAAATTGGCTCCTCAGTGAGAACTGTTGCTGAGTGCGCAACCGAGGCGGAGCAAGACATTACCGTTCGCACCTCCCTGCTTGAATCACGACTCATCTGCGGTAATAAATCCCTCTTCAAAGAGTTTGAATCTGTTTATGAAAAGAATTTGGATCCAAAGTCATTCTTTCAGGCTAAGTTAGCAGAGCAAATTCAGCGTCACTACAAATATCAAGATACCCCTTACTCTTTGGAGCCTAATTGCAAAGAGAGTCCCGGTGGCTTGCGTGACTTGCAGGTGATCTCCTGGGTCAGTAAAGCAGCGCACTTAGGCAATACCTTTAAAGATCTCAGTCTGGCTGGTCTAGTAACCCAACGTGAATTAACTGAGCTTAATCGCAACCAGCGTTTTTTAGAGACTCTGCGCGCAAACTTGCATCTACTGGCTAAGCGTAGACAAGACGTACTGGTGTTTGATTTACAAGCACCGCTTGCTGCAGCTATGGGCATCACAGAAGAGTCCTCAAGGCTGGCCAGTGAGGCCATCATGCGCCGCTACTACTGGGCAGCCAAAGCAGTCAGTCAATTGAATGATGTACTGCTGCAAAACATTGAAGCCCTCCTTTTCCCTCAAGAATCCAAAACAACCCATGCCATTGCTGGTGAAGGTAATGAGTGCTTTATTGAGCGTCAAGGCGTACTAGATATTACTGACCCCCAGTTGTTTCAGAAGCATCCAGAACAGATCCTGAGGACCTTCTTAGTTTTTGCGCAAACAGCGAACGTCAAGAGCTTATCGGCAACGATCTTTAGAGCTTTGTATAACGCGCGTCAGAAGATGGACAGCACATGGCGCAAGGATCCAGTTAACCGAGCACTCTTTATTGAGATTCTCAAAGAGCCAGAGGGCGTTAGTCGCGCCTTCCAGCTCATGAACCGCACCAGCGTCCTCGGTCGCTATCTGCCAGCCTTTAGAAGAATCGTTGGTCAGATGCAGCATGACTTATTTCATGTCTATACAGTAGATCAACATATCTTGATGGTGCTACGTAATGTACGCCGCTTTATGGTGGTTGAGCATACGCATGAGTTTCCTTTTTGCAGCAGCTTAATTGCCCATTTTGAAAAGCCTTGGCTCTTAGTCATTGCCGCACTCTTTCATGACATTGCCAAGGGGCGTGGTGGCGATCACTCTGCACTTGGCAAGGCAGATATGCGTAAGTTTGCAAAAGATCATGGCTTAGATAAGGCGGATACTGAGCTCTTGATTTGGCTGGTTGCAGAGCACTTGAACATGAGTCAAGTGGCGCAAAAACAAGATATTACCGACCCCGATGTGGTGCAAGCGTTTGCTAAAAAGGTGGGTGATGAGCGCCACCTCACTGCACTCTACTTGCTCACCGTGGCTGATGTCCGTGGAACGAGCCCTAAAGTATGGAATGCCTGGAAAGGCAAACTATTAGAGGATCTCTATCGTGTAACTCTGCGTGTATTAGGCGGCGCAAAGCCAGATGCCTCCTCCGAACTCGCGCAACATCAAGAAGAATCCCGCGCCA
>JBEGUE010000221.1:0-7523 GCA_041179045.1 Pseudomonadota bacterium | reverse complement strand
CCTGTAGAGGCCGCTGACAAAAAAGAATCCAAGCTTCCGGCCAAAGCCATGGTTGATGGTGTTGAATTAGCTAAAAGTAATATCTTGCTGATTGGCCCAACAGGCTCCGGTAAAACATTATTAGCCCAGACTTTAGCCCGCATGTTGGACGTACCCTTTGTGATGGCTGATGCAACTACCTTAACAGAAGCAGGTTATGTTGGCGAAGACGTAGAAAACATTATTCAAAAGCTATTACAGGCTTGTGACTACAACGTAGAAAAAGCGCAACGCGGTATTGTCTATATTGATGAGATTGATAAGATCTCTCGCAAATCAGATAACCCATCTATCACTCGTGATGTATCTGGTGAGGGCGTTCAACAAGCACTCTTAAAGCTGGTTGAGGGCACCATGGCTTCTGTACCACCTCAAGGTGGGCGTAAGCACCCAAACCAAGATTTCTTGCAAGTTGACACCACTAATATTTTGTTTATCTGTGGCGGCGCATTTGATGGTCTTGAGAAGGTCATTCAACAGCGTACTGCGAAGACTGGCATCGGATTTAATGCAACGGTTCCAGGTAAAGATGATCGCGGTGTCAGCGACCTCTTGATCGAAGTGGAGCCTGAGGATCTCATTAAATTTGGTCTCATTCCTGAATTGATTGGTCGCTTGCCGGTGGTGGCTACTTTAATGCAACTTGATGAATCAGCTTTGATCCAGATTTTGACTGAACCTAAGAACGCCTTAGTTAAGCAATACCAGGCGCTCTTAACAATGGAAGGCTCTGAGCTCGAAGTTCGCCCAGCAGCACTCTCAGCCATTGCCTTGAAAGCCATTGCCCGTAAGACCGGTGCTCGTGGCCTTCGTTCCATTCTTGAGGGATCCCTCATGGATGTGATGTATGACCTGCCATCTTTGAAGAATGTTCAAAAGGTAGTCATTGATGAAAGCACCATTGCTGAGGGTGGTAAGCCCATTTTGGTCTACAAGCAAGCCGAAGAATCTACAGAATTGAGCAAAAAAGCCTAATTTTTGCTACTTTTTGCTGTTTTCAGTAGTTTTTTGCTCACTTTTTGCACATTTCCCCCTTGTTTTTCGCTTGTCGGCACCCACATAGGTAGTATCCTGTTCTTGAATAATGTCCGTATCTAGTGGTGCGGCATTTTTAGAGATTTTTACGGAACGACTATTTTGGAGGAATTGCCCCATGCCTGGCCACTTATTACTACCCTCTGAACCTATTCAATTGCCATTGCTCCCATTAAGGGATGTGGTGGTATTTCCCCATATGGTGATTCCATTGTTTGTGGGGCGCCCTAAATCTATTAAGGCACTAGAAGCTGCCATGGAAACTGGCAAGAACGTGCTTTTAGTGGCGCAAAAGACTGCTGCGAAAGATGAGCCGAGCGTAGATGATCTCTACGATGTTGGTTGCATTGCCAATATTCTGCAGATGCTGAAACTTCCTGACGGTACTGTCAAGGTATTGGTAGAAGGCGTTCAACGCGCTGAAGTGAGTCAGGTGGAAGACAGCCAAGGCTACTTCTCTTGTGAAGGCACTCCAACAGCAATGTCATCATTAGATGCTCACGAAACTGAGGCATTACGTCGCGCCATCATGGCCCAATTTGATCAGTATGTGAAGCTGAACAAAAAAGTACCCCAAGAAATTCTCTCCTCATTAGGCGGCATTGATGATCCAAGTCGATTGGCGGACACCATTTGTGCGCATCTGCCAGTCAAGCTTGAGCAAAAGCAACGTTTGCTGGAGATGTCTGATGTAGTGCAGCGACTGGAAAGTCTTCTGGCTGATCTTGAGAGTGAGATCGATATCTTGCAAGTTGAAAAGCGTATTCGTGGACGCGTAAAGCGTCAGATGGAAAAGAGTCAACGCGAGTACTACTTGAACGAACAAGTTAAAGCCATTCAAAAAGAATTGGGTGAGGGTGAAGAGGGTGCCGATCTTGAGGAACTCGAGAAGCGTATTAAAGCCGCTCGCATGCCTAAGGAAGCATTAAAGAAGGCTGAGTCTGAACTCAAGAAGTTAAAGCTGATGTCACCAATGTCTGCTGAGGCAACGGTAATCCGCAACTTTATCGATACCTTGGTGACACTTCCTTGGAAGAAAAAAACTAAGATCAATAACGACCTGACGAATGCCGAAAAAGTATTGGATGAAGATCACTACGGTCTTGATAAAGTAAAAGAACGTATATTGGAATATCTCGCGGTTCAACAACGAGTTGATCGTGTGAAGGCTCCAATCCTCTGTTTAGTTGGTCCTCCAGGCGTTGGTAAAACTTCCTTAGGTCAATCCATTGCCCGTGCAACTAACCGCAAGTTTGTGCGTATGGCTTTGGGTGGCGTGCGCGACGAATCTGAAATTCGGGGACATCGTCGTACCTATATTGGCTCTATGCCAGGCAAGATTTTATCGAGTTTGACTAAAGTGGGTGTGCGTAACCCTTTATTCCTCTTGGACGAAGTTGACAAGATGGGTATGGATTTCCGCGGAGATCCTGCTAGCGCCTTGCTAGAGGTTTTGGATCCTGAGCAAAATCACACATTCCAGGATCACTACGTTGAAGTTGATTTTGATCTTTCAGATGTGATGTTTGTTGCTACATCGAACTCATTGAATATTCCTGGTCCACTATTAGATCGCTTGGAAATTATTCGCCTTGCTGGTTATACGGAAGATGAGAAGACCAGCATTGCTACCAATTACTTGATCCCTAAACAGATCAAAAATAATGGTCTTAAGAAAGATGAGTTGAAGATTGAGGAATCTGCTGTTCGTAGCATGATTCGTTACTACACTCGTGAAGCGGGCGTTCGTTCTTTAGAGCGAGAAATCAGCAAGATTTGCCGTAAGGTGGTGAAGTTGCTTCTCCTGAAAAAAGAAGCTGCTCCTGTCACTGTCAATGCTGACAACCTAGAGAAGTTCCTGTCTGTGAAGATGTATGACTTTGGTCTTGCAGCGAAAGAGAATCAAGTTGGCCAAGTAACTGGCCTAGCCTGGACTGAGGTGGGTGGTGATTTATTGACCATCGAGGCAGCAGTCATGCCTGGTAAGGGTGTCATTACTCGTACAGGTTCCATTGGTGACGTCATGAAAGAGTCTGTTGAAGCGGCCAAAACTGTGGTGCGTTCACGAGCAAGAGCGCTTGGCATTGCTGATGAGGCATTTGAGAAGAAGGATATTCATATTCACTTCCCTGATGGCGCGACTCCGAAAGACGGCCCATCAGCTGGTATCGCCATCACAACTGCTTTGGTATCCGTTTTTACAGGGATTCCAATCCGTTCGGATGTGGCAATGACGGGTGAGATTACCTTGCGTGGAGAGGTGCTTCCGATTGGTGGTTTAAAAGAGAAGTTATTGGCAGCGCATCGCGGCGGCATCAAGTTGGCATTGATTCCTGAGGAGAATGTTAAAGATTTAATTGATATTCCTGATAACGTCAAAAATGCAATTGAAATCGTTCCGGTGCGTTGGATTGACAAAGTTTTGGAGTTGGCTTTAGAGCGAAAACCAGTTGCTTTGTCTGATCCAACACCAGAAGAGCTTGCCAAAAAGGCTGCTGAAGCTAGTAAAGCCAATGAAAAGATTTCCACTGGAGAGGTCTTGAAGCATTGATGCCATGGGATCTTTGAGGGATTTTGAGTCAGATTGAGTGGTTTATTACTACCCACTTTGCTTAAGAATCCCTCTTTTATTCCCACACTAGGTTACAATCTCGTCTGTATTAATTTGGGGCGCTTAGCTCAGATGGTAGAGCGTCTGCCTTACACGCAGAATGTCGGCGGTTCGATCCCGTCAGCGCCCACCAGTTTCCCATTTGTATTTGTTTTTCTCTCCAATAGGCTTTCTAGTTCCTTCTAGACCTTCCGCCTAGTACACTCGTGTTATTAATTTTATTTTCGAGCGATTAATTCATGTTTGATTCAGTACGTAAACACCAGAGAATTCTGCAGTTTGTTTTGATGTTGTTCATAGTGCCTTCTTTCGCTTTATTCGGCATCTCGAGTTATTCCGAATTTATGGATAAAGAGACTGATATTGTGAAGGTCAATGGCAAGCCTATTACTGCGCAAGAAGTTGACGCTGCTGCAAAACGTCAAGCTGAGCGTGTTGGTGGCAATGCACAGATTGCTCAAAGCCTACCTTTCCGTCAGGCGATCCTAAACGAGTTATTGCAACAACGCATCCTTGGCTTTGCGGTTAGCGATCTCCGCCTGCAAGTGGGCAAGCAAGAGCTGGTTAATAGTCTGCAAAAGATTCCACAGATACGCGCTTTATATCGGCAAGACGGTACATTTGATGATGTGCGCTTTAAGCAGTTACTCGCGAGCAACGGTATGAATGAAGAGCAGTTTTATGCCGGTCAAAGTTTTGATTTAAAAATTCAACAGTTAGTGAATTCAGTTGCCAGAACAGAGTTGGCTAGCCCAAAATTATCTGAGATTGTTTCATCCTTGTATGAGACTGAAAGACAGGTTCAGACTTTGCAGTTCAGCGCCAAAGATTATTTAGCAAAAGTAAATCCAAGTGCTGAAGAGTTGCAGGCTTTTTATGAGGCCAATGCCAAGTTGTTTGAGCGCCCTGAATATATTGATGTTGAATACATCGTGCTAAGAGCGGATCCGAAAGAGGATTCCAAGGCTTTCAACGAAAAAGCCGACCAGTTTGCCAATATCACTTACGACCAGTCTGATAGCTTAAAGCCAGCCGCAGACAAGTTAAAGCTGAGCATTCAAACTCAGAAGGGTGTCACGCGTGGTGGAGCAGCTGGCGTGTCCAGAGATCATCCTTTAGCCAATCCAAAAGTAGTTCAGTCACTTTATGGTGATGAAGCACTGAAAAATAAGCGTAATACTGAGGCTGTGCAAATATCACCGGGTGTCTTTGTATCTGCTCGAGTAGTGACTCTGCACCCAGCGCAAGTTCTGCCGTATAAAGATGTTGCAGCAGAAGTGAAGCGTCAAGTAAGTCAACGTGCTGCGGAGAAGCTAGCTATTGCTGCTGCTAGTGAGAAATTAGCTGCTCTTGAAAAGGATCCTAAAAATGTTGCTGGCTTTGGCAGTGCCACCTGGGTTTCACGCAATAAACCAGGCAGCCTAGTGGGTCCAGCAATGGATGAAGTCATGTCTGTGAATGCAAGTACATTACCGGCAGTAGTTTCAGTGACCAATCCTGGTGTGGGCAGTACGATCTATCGGATTGATCAGGTTCGTCAGCCGTCAGCGGTAGATGCCAAGGTGCAAAAAGCACAAGCACAACAGATTCAAGCACTGGCTGCTCAGTCAGAGTTTGCAGGCTTTATGGCCTACTGGCGCAATAGCGCTGGCGTTAAAGTGATTAACCCACTGAAGCAGGCAAGCTCTGGTAGTGCGGGAAGTTAAGTTAGGGTAGTGTTTTCAGCAAGTTACTGTATGGGGCCATTGAGCCCCATACGTTTTTAAAGATAATGCTTTGCGCTTCTATATTAGGGTGCAGTCGATCTGCTTGAAACAATTCTGGTTTAGTAGCAACGCCTTCTAAAAAGAAAGGCAGTAACTCAACTCGCTCCTGCTTTGCTATCTGAGGATAGAGTTGCTTAAATTCCTTGGTGTAAGTTTGACCATAGTTTGAGGGAATCTGAATGCCGCAAAGTAAAACCTTGGCGCCTGATTTTTTACTCATTTGAACCATCTGCCGTAGATTGGCCTCAGTTTGATTTACAGGTAAGCCGCGTAGGGCATCGTTGGCACCTAACTCGATCAAGACAATTCCCGGCTTCTTCTGACTCAAGAGGGCGGGCAGACGAGTTAATCCACCGGAGCTGGTCTCACCGCTAATACTAGAATTAAATACGCTCCATGGACTTTTATCCTTTGCAAGCTCAGCCTCAAGCAGCGTAACCCAACCAGTGCCTCGCGGTAGACCATATTCTGCTGAAAGACTATCGCCCAACACCAAAATGACAGGCTTTACTTGTGCCCAAGAACAAATACTCATTAAGAGGCAAAATAGACCTGTAATGAATTTATTAGCGATTAATAGCTGAGTCTGCATTTTTCCATTCTTGAAAACTTTTTTACATGAACAAACAGTCTAATTCCATTGTTGCCGATCGGGTAAGCAAGCTGGTTAATACGGCTGATGGCAACTTGAGTATTTTGCACGAGCTGAGCTTTCAGATCGAGCAAGGCGAAAGCGTTGCGATTGTGGGGGCCTCAGGCTCCGGAAAAAGTACTTTACTCAGCCTGCTGGCTGGACTGGACCTACCAAGCGCGGGGCAAATCGATCTGATGGGGCAAAACCTCAACTTGCTCGATGAGGACGGCAGGGCACGCTTACGTGGTCAGTTGGTCGGTTTTGTTTTCCAATCATTTCAGCTTTTGCCTCACCTGACTGCCCTTGAAAATGTCATGCTCCCATTGGAGATTTCCGGGATTTCACAGGCACAGGCCCGTCTATCTGGCCTGGAGTGGCTAGAAAAGGTCGGCCTGACAGCCAGGGCTGGTCACTTCCCCAAAACCCTATCTGGGGGTGAGCAGCAGCGTGTGGCGCTAGCCCGAGCATTTATTAATAAGCCGGCCATCCTGTTTGCTGATGAGCCAACCGGAAGCCTAGATGAGGCCAGTGGGAATAGGGTGATTGAGCTCCTTTTTGAGCTAAATCGGGAGAATTTATCGACACTAGTTTTGGTAACCCATGATCCAGCCTTGGCTGCTCGGTGTGGGCGCCAATTGAGCCTGCATGGCGGACGATTAGCTTAATCAAAACCTTATAATCTGAGGATGTCATCATTCTGTTGCTTGCCCGGGGCAAATGCCCTTTCTGCCTTCCGCCAACAGCGACTTTTAGCTTCGCTCGCAGCCCAAGGAATTCAACTTGAGTCCATAGAGGCTCAATATCTTCATTTCATTTGGTCTGAGTCTGAACTCAATTCCAAAGACAAAGAGGTGCTTGAAAGCCTCATGACTTACGGCCAGCCTTTTGTATCAAAAATGAAAGATGGCGGCTCTATATTCAGCAAGGCCGCTGATAAACAGTCTGCGATTTCAATTCCCCGTTTGGGCACAGTATCTCCATGGGCTAGTAAAGCCACAGATATCGCCCGTCAGTGTGGCCTTCAAATTTTACGTATTGAACGTGGTATTCAATATGCGTGGCAAGGTAAAAAAGCCCTCAACACGGAACAGCAACAGCTGGTATTAGCTGCGCTTCATGATCGGATGACAGAAGTGGTGATCGGCGATGTCAATGAAGCAAGTGCTTTATACCAGTCGCTCCCAGACAGACCTTTTGTTCGCATCCCCGTGCTTGCTGAGGGTAGAGCGGCATTGGATAAAGCCAATCAAGATCTAGGCCTTGCGCTTTCAGAAGATGAAGTGCTTTATCTGGTTGAGAACTTTATACGCTTAGAACGTAATCCGAGTGATGTTGAATTGATTATGTTTGCCCAAGCAAACAGCGAGCATTGCCGTCACAAAATATTTAATTCCAGCTGGACGATTGATGGAGATGATCAGGAAAAATCCTTATTTGC
>JBEGUE010000220.1:0-13651 GCA_041179045.1 Pseudomonadota bacterium | reverse complement strand
ATGGATGCTGGTAAGCAGACTTCTGACCCCGTCCTCAGCAACTTCAAAGGTAAGTTTGCAGTGGATTGGTCTCCATTTCTGAATAAGCGTTGGACTGATGAGGCTGATACTGCCATTCCATTGACCGAATGGAAGCGCCTAGCAGAGCGAGTGTCTACCGCACGAGAAGGATTCAAGGTTCACCCCCTAGTTGAAAAGGTCTTAAAAGATCGCGCCGCTATGGGTCGTGGTGAAACTAATATTGACTGGGGTATGGGTGAGCATATGGCTTTCGCATCCTTAGTGGCTAGCGGTTATCCAGTTCGCTTATCCGGTGAGGATAGTGGACGCGGTACCTTCACCCATCGCCATGCAGTTTTGCATAATCAAAACCGCGAAAAATGGGATACAGGTGTCTATATTCCCCTGCGCCATATCGCCAAAGATCAAGCTCCTTTTTTAGTGATTGATTCCATCCTCTCAGAAGAGGCTGTGCTTGGTTTTGAGTATGGTTATGCTGCTGCAGAGCCAAATACTCTGACTATTTGGGAGGCTCAGTTCGGCGACTTTGCTAACGGCGCTCAAGTGGTGATTGACCAATTTATCGCTTCAGGAGAAGTGAAGTGGGGCCGTGCTAACGGCTTGGTCATGATGTTGCCTCACGGCTATGAGGGTCAAGGTCCGGAACACTCATCTGCACGTTTAGAGCGCTTTATGCAGTTATGCGCTGACACTAATATGCAAGTGATTCAGCCAACAACCGCATCGCAGATCTTCCACGTCTTGCGTCGCCAAATGATTCGTCAGTTCCGTAAGCCACTGATCTTGATGACGCCAAAATCATTACTCCGCAACAAAGAGGCTGCTTCGCCATTGACTGAATTTACCAAGGGCGGTTTTCATACCATTCTTCCGGAACGCGATGAGAGTATCGATGGCAAAAAGGTCACTCGATTAATTATGTGTTCTGGCAAGGTCTATTACGACTTAGCCAAAGCACGTGCCGATAAAAAACTCGAGGATGTGGCGATTATTCGTTTGGAGCAGCTCTATCCATTCCCTCATAAAGCATTAACTGCAGAGTTGAAGAAGTATCCAAATCTGGAGGAGGTAGTGTGGTGTCAAGATGAGCCACAAAACCAAGGCGCTTGGTTCTTTGTTCAGCACAACATTTTGGAGAATATGTCTGAGGGCATGAAATTGGCCTATGCAGGTCGTCCAGCTTCTGCTTCACCGGCTTGTGGCTACGCCCATCTCCATCAAGAACAACAGAAGTCTCTTCTTACTGCAGCATTCGCAAAACTAAAGGGTTATGTCATTACGAAGTAATCGTAGACCTCACTCACATATAAATATTTAATAGGATTAATCATGGCTATTTTTGAAGTTAAAGTTCCCCAGCTCTCCGAGTCAGTAGCAGAAGCTACTTTGTTGCAATGGAAAAAGAAGGTCGGCGATGCTGTCGGTCAAGATGAGATCTTGATTGAAATTGAAACAGACAAAGTTGTATTGGAGGTTCCTTCACCGTCCGCTGGCGTGATTACCGAGATCGTTATTGCTGATGGCGGCACCGTAGTTGCTGAGCAACTGATTGCAAAGATTGACAGCACAGCTGTCGCTGCCGCAGCTCCTGCTGCTGCACCAGCACCTGCCGCCGCTCCAGCTGCAGCTCCAGCTCCAGCTGCGCCCGCAGCAAAATCATCTGGCGCTGCTGCTGCACCCTCCGCAGCAAAAATTTTAGCTGAAAACAATATGACCGCTGGCCAAGTTGCAGGCTCTGGTCGTGATGGTCGCGTAACCAAAGGTGATGCTCTCAATGCTGTTGCTGGAGGTTCATCCGTAGCTGCATTGCCAAGCGCACCAATTCCAATGGGCAACCGCCCAGAAGAGCGCGTGCCAATGAGTCGCTTGCGTGCTCGTATTGCTGAGCGTTTGCTGGAGTCACAAGCAAACAACGCCATATTGACTACTTTTAACGAAGTCAACATGGCTCCAGTAATCGCCATGCGCAATAAGTACAAAGATCAGTTTGAAAAAGTACACGGTGTGAAGTTAGGCTTCATGTCCTTCTTTGTTAAAGCGGCTACTCATGCTTTGAAGAAGTTCCCGTTATTGAATGCATCTGTTGATGGCAATGACATCGTGTACCACGGTTACTTTGACATTGGTATTGCAGTGAGCTCACCACGTGGCTTAGTAGTTCCAATTCTGCGTGATGTGGATCAAATGAATTTGGCTGATATTGAGAAGAAGATTGCTGAGTTTGGCGTAAAAGCGCGCGAAGGTAAGCTGTCATTAGAAGATTTAACCGGCGGCACATTCTCCATCTCTAATGGTGGCGTGTTTGGATCGATGCTTTCCACTCCCATTATTAATCCTCCGCAGTCTGCAATCTTGGGTATTCATGCAACTAAAGAGCGTGCAGTGGTTGAGAATGGTCAAATCGTGATTCGTCCGATTAACTACCTAGCTTTGTCTTATGACCATCGCATCATTGACGGTCGTGAGGCAGTACTTGGTTTAGTGGCCATGAAGGACGCACTGGAAGATCCTTCACGTCTTCTCCTTGATCTGTAAGGGGGAAGAGCATGAGCCAATCATTTGACGTAGTAGTAATCGGTGGTGGCCCTGGTGGCTATATCGCTGCGATTCGTGCGGCGCAACTCGGCTTTAAAGTTGCCTGCGCTGAATCAAATTCTTTTGACGATCCTAAGGGTGAAATACGCCTTGGCGGAACTTGCTTGAACGTCGGCTGCATTCCTTCCAAAGCTTTGCTTGCCTCTTCCGAAGAGTTTGAGAAGATCAGTCATCACGTAGCCGACCATGGAATTACTGTTGGATCAGTGAAGTTAGACTCTGGCAAGATGATCGCCCGTAAGGATGCGATTGTGACCAAGATGACTGCGGGTATTCAGTTCTTGTTCCGTAAAAATAAAATCACCTTGTTAAAGGGCCATGCGTCTTTTGAAGGTAAGGGCGCTGATGGTTATCAAGTCAAAATTGACGGCAAAGATAAAGAAGTGGTTACCGCTAAAAATGTGATCATCGCTACTGGCTCTAAAGCACGTCATTTGCCAGGTATTCCTGTTGATAACGTGTTGATTAGCGATAACGAAGGCGGCCTCAAGTTTGATTCCATTCCGAAGAAGCTTGGCGTCATCGGCGCTGGTGTAATCGGCCTGGAGCTCGGTTCAGTATGGCGCCGTGTTGGCTCTGAGGTGACTATTCTTGAAGCACTCCCCACTTTCTTGGGCGCATGTGATCAAGGAATTGCAAAAGAAGCTCATAAGATCTTCACCAAGCAAGGCCTCAAGATCAATATGGGCGTCAAGATTGGTGAAGTGAAGGCAGACAAAAAAGGTGTTGTAGTGAACTACACCGATAGCGAGGGCAAGGCTCAGAAATTAGAGTGCGATCGTTTAATCGTCTCTGTTGGCCGGGTTCCCAATACGGACAAATTAGGCTTAGATAAGATTGGTCTGAAAGTGGATGAGCGTGGCTTCATTCCAGTTGACGATCACACTTGTGCAACAGCGGCGCCTGGTGTTTACGCTGTGGGTGACGTGGTGCGCGGACCGATGTTGGCTCATAAGGCTGAAGACGAAGGTGTGCTCGTGGCTGAAACGATTGCCGGTCAAAAACCACATATTGATTACAACTGTATTCCTTGGGTGATCTACACCGATCCTGAAATTGCCTGGGTTGGTAGAACAGAAGAGCAGCTTAAGCAGGCTGGTATTGCATTCAAAGCGGGCCAGTTTCCATTTGCAGCCAATGGCCGTGCATTAGGCATGGATCGCGCTGATGGTTTTGTCAAAGTCTTAGCTGATGAAAAAACCGATGAAATCTTAGGCGTTCATATCATTGGGCCAAACGCATCCGACTTAATTGCAGAAGCAGCTGTAGCAATGGAATTTAAAGCGGCAGCTGAAGATATTGCTCGTATCTGTCATCCACATCCGAGTCTATCGGAAGTGGTTCGCGAGGCAGCATTGGCGACGGATAAACGTGCATTAAACATGTAATTGAAAGCATTAGAGTATTACCATCAAGAGTTAAAGGCGCGCGGGTATCACAGCGATCCCGCGCAGCTTGCTGCTATTGAGCGCTTGCAGCGCTGTGAAGATGAGTGGGTTGCTTATAAAGAAATCCGTAGCAACGGTTTAAAAAAGAAACTCTTTAAACCAAAACTCCCGCGCGGCGTTTATTTGTGGGGCGGAGTAGGTCGTGGCAAATCCTTTTTGATGGATGTCTTTTTTGCTGCATCTCCTCTCGAGAAAAAGATCCGCATTCATTTTCATGAATTCATGCGAGAAGTGCATCGCGAGCTTCACGAGCTCTCTGGCATGGCAGATCCACTAGATGAGCTTGCCAAAAGAATTGCCAATAGATACCGGCTCATCTGTTTTGATGAGTTTCATATCAATGACATTGCAGATGCCATGATTTTGTATCGCTTGCTGAGCGCACTCTTTGAAGATCGCGTCCAGTTTGTGATGACCTCAAATTATCAGCCCAGCCAGCTTTATCCCAATGGCTTGCATCGCGATCGCCTATTACCAGCCATCAAGCTATTGGAAGAGCAGCTTGATGTCATGAATGTCGATGCTGGTAATGACTATCGCCGCGTGCAGATGGCTCAAGTTGAGGCTTACCTGACACCAGTTAATGCGGCAACTCATGCGGTCCTGATGCAGATGTTCCAAACCTTAATTGGTAATCAAAAAGAGACTGTCCGACCGGTGTTGCGCATTGAATCACGGGAGCTAAGGCCTTTACATATGGCCGAAGGGGTAGTTTGGTTTGATTTTCAAACCTTATGCTGTGGCCCAAGGTCACAAAACGACTATTTGGAGATTGCCAAGCAGTTTCATACGGTAATTTTGTCTGGGGTACCTTATATGCCCCCCAGAATGACCAATGAAGCCCGCCGCTTTATTTGGCTAATTGACGTCCTCTATGACCATAAAATCAAACTAATCATCTCTGCAGAGGTCCCGGCGGTGAATTTATATACCGAGGGGCAGATTACCAGTGAGTTCTCCAGAACGGTTTCTCGTTTGATTGAGATGCAGTCTCGTGATTACCTGGATGCACCTCGCCGGGTAATTGATACCAGCTTGACCTAAAATAGGGTCATGACTAGTAATTCCAGCCTAAACGCAGATTTACACTGCCACTCCGTTGTGTCTGATGGAACGCTCACGCCTGAGCAGTTGGCTGAACGTGCGTATGCGAATGGCGTGCGTTTGTGGGCATTGACTGATCACGATGAACTGGGTGGTCAAGAGAGGGCGCAGCTTGCCGCAAGCGCACTTGGTATGGACTATCTGCCTGGGGTCGAGATTTCGGTAACTTGGATGGGGCAAACCATTCATATCGTTGGCCTAGGAATTGATGCTGCCCATGCAGGAATTCTAGAGGGATTACGTCGCACTCGCGAAGGTCGCGGTAATCGCGCTAAGCAGATGGCTGAACAATTATTGAAAGCTGGGATACCTGGCGCCTATGAAGGCGCATTGCATTTTGCGGGCAATCAAGAGCTCATTTCTCGTACACACTTTGCGCGTTTTTTGGTGGAGCAGGGCATTTGTAAAGATACTGACCAGGTCTTTAAAAGATATCTGGTTGAAGATAAGCCGGGTTACGTGCCGCATCTCTGGGCAACACTAGATGATGCGGTTGCTTGGATTAAAGGGGCGGGCGGAGCTGCTGTGATTGCACACCCCGGCCGTTACAATCTGAGCGCGATGCAGATGGATGAGCTCTACAAACACTTCAAAGAAATCGGTGGCATGGCCATTGAAGTTATTACTGGCAGTCATAGTCCGAATCAATATCAAACCTATGGCAAGATTGCTCAGCACTATGGATTTTTAGCCTCTCGAGGATCCGATTTTCATGATCCAGAGGAAAGTTATATTGACCTTGGCACCTTACCGCACTTGCCGGACCACCTGACTCCAGTGTGGTCGCTGTTTCATTAGGCGGCCTTCACACTCAACCTATTTAATTACCCTTAAAGAATAAAGATCAAGATGTTTGCAGAACGCGTTCTCTCTGGCATGCGCCCAACGGGTAGCTTGCACCTCGGCCATTACCATGGCGTTTTAAAGAACTGGGTTCGCTTGCAGTCCGAGTACCCCTGCTACTTTTTTGTCGCAGACTGGCATGCCTTAACTACTCACTATGAAACTCCGGATGTGATTGAAAAATCGGTCTGGGATATGGTGATCGACTGGTTAGCCTGTGGTGTAGATCCAAACCAAGCAACTTTATTTATTCAGAGCAAAGTACCTGAGCATGCAGAGCTATTTTTATTGCTGGCAATGGGCACTCCTTTAGGCTGGTTGGAGCGCGTGCCAACGTATAAAGATCAAATCGAAAAACTCAAAGAGAAAGATTTGCAGACTTATGGTTTCTTAGGCTATCCCTTGCTGCAAGCGGCTGACATTTTGATGTACCGCGCTCAATTTGTTCCGGTAGGTGAGCATCAAGTGCCGCATGTGGAGATGACTCGTGAAGTAGCGCGTCGTTTTAACTATCTCTATGGTCGCGAGCCTGGCTTTGAAGAGAAGGCCTTAGAAGCGGTTAAAAAATTAGGCAGCAAGCGCGCCAAAATGTACGCTGAATTACGTGTCGCTTTTCAGGAGCGGGGCGATGAAGAGGCTTTAGAGCAAGCTCAAGCACTGTTACAAGAAGCGCAAAGCCTGTCGATGGCTGATCGCGAGAGACTGTTTGGTTTCTTAGAGGGTGCTCGCAAAATTATTCTGCCAGAGCCACAAGCTTTATTAACTACGGCATCCCGCATGCCGGGTATCGATGGTCAGAAGATGTCCAAGTCTTACGGTAATACGATTAGTATTCGTGAAAAACCTGAAGAGGTGATTCGCTCAATTCGTACCATGCCAACCGATCCTGCTCGGGTACGTAGAACTGATCCAGGTGATCCGGCGCGTTGTCCTGTGTGGCAACTCCATACGGTGTACTCAAATGAAGATACCAAAACTTGGGTTCAAAAAGAATGCCAATCTGCCGGTATCGGTTGCTTAGAGTGCAAGCAGCCTGTGATTGATGCCATTCTTGCTGAGCAGCAGCCGATGTTTGAGCGTGCCCAGAAATACTTGGATGATCCAAGCTTGTTGCGCTCCATCATTGCAGACGGTTCCGATAAAGCGCGTAAGGTTGCACAAGAAACGATGCGTGAGGTCCGTGAGTCCATGGGCTTGGCGTACGACTAAGGCCGCCATTTGACTGCAATGCATGATGCAATCGTAGCCGCTTCGCCTTGGGTGAAGCGTTTTGCTGCTGCGATACCAAAAGATGGGCTAGCTCTTGATCTAGCCTGCGGCTCTGGTCGCCATACTGCCTTGCTGACCTCTTTGGGCCATCGGATTCTGGCGGTTGACCAAGATATTTCGGCTATTGAGCCCCTGAAAAGCGATGCTGTCCAAACGCAAAAACTTGATCTAGAGGGTGCAGATTGGCCCTTAGTAGGCCAGCAGTTTTCAGGGATTGTGGTGACGAATTACCTTTATCGTCCATTTTTAGAAGAGTTACCCAAAATGTTGACGGAGGGTGGCGTTCTTATCTATGAGACCTTTGCTGAAGGGAATGCGGTATTCGGTAAACCTTCAAACCCTAATTTCTTGCTAAATCCAGGGGAATTGCTGGCTTTGGCACAGCGTTCAGGCCTGAAAGTGATTGCCTATGAGGATATTTACCTCGATCAACCTAAACCAGCTATGGTTCAGCGGATTTGTGCCGTAAAAGGGCATTTAAAAGGGTGCATTCCGTTACAATTTGCTGGTTAACATTCAGAAAAATCAGACACATTCAGTGACTAATACAACACAATCCAAAGTCAGTAAAAAGCCTATCGCAGGCAGTATGCCTGCCATTGTGACGCCAATGTTCGAGGATGGAAGCCTGGATTTTCCGGCTTTACGTTCATTGCTAGATTGGCATGTTGCTGAGGGCTCTGATGGCATTGTCATTGTTGGTACCAGTGGCGAGTCTCCCACGGTGTCTGTTGAAGAGCATTGTGAGCTGATTAAAGTGACTGTTGATCACATTGCTGGGCGTATCCCAGTAATTGCTGGTACTGGCGGTAATTCCACTACTGAGGCAATCGAGTTAACTCATTTTGCTAAGTCAGTTGGTGCTGATGCCAGCCTGCAGGTAGTGCCTTATTACAACAAGCCAACCCAAGAGGGCATGTATGCCCACTTTAAGAAAATTGCGGAGTCAGTCGACCTGCCTGTAATCCTATACAACGTTCCTGGTAGAACCGTTGCTGATCTTGCTGGCGAAACAACTGTTCGTCTTGCAGAGGTTCCGGGCATCATCGGCATCAAAGATGCTACTGGAAGTATTGAGCGTGGTACTTTGTTGCTAGCTGATCTCCAGCGTGCTGGACACTCAGATTTTTCTGTATTTTCTGGTGACGATCTTAGCGCGGCAATGCTGATGCTGATGGGCGGCAAGGGCAATATTTCTGTAACGGCTAATATTGCGCCCCGCTTGATGCATGAGTTGTGTCAGGCTGCAATGTCCGATGATGTCATCAAGACGCGTGCGATTCAATATCAATTACTGGCCGTGCATAAAGCCATGTTTACTGAGGCAAATCCGATTCCTGTGAAATGGGCTTTGCATCAAATGGGTAAAGTGACCTCAGGTATCCGATTACCTTTAACTCCTTTGAGTGTTGCCTTGCGCGAACCTTTGAAGGCTGCATTAAAACAGGCTGGCTTACTATGATGAATTTGATGCAACCCTTGCGCCAACACTGCGCAACCTTACTAATCTTGTCCTTTACAAGCCTTGCACTGCTCGGTTGCAAATCTGTGGGCACGAACGATACGGTTGATTACAAATCTGCAGGCGCTGTGCGTGGGCCTAATTTGTCTTATCCACCAGACCTGATTACCGCTCAAGCTGATCGTCGTTATATCGTCCAGGATGGTTCTGCCACCATGTCTGAGTACAACGCAGCAGTAAAAAAATCGGTCCAGACTCGCAAGAACGTCATGACTGGTATTCCCGGCATGCGCATTGCTCGTGATGGTGAGCGTCGCTGGTTGGTTGTAGAAAAGCCAGCTCCAGAACTCTATCCGCAAATTAAAGATTTCTGGCAAGAAAATGGTTTCCTATTGGTGATTGACTCACCCTCTACTGGCATCATGGAAACTGATTGGGCAGAGAACCGCGCTAAGATCGCGCAAGACTTTATTCGCTCTGCAATTGGCGGCGCATTAGACTCTCTTTACGATACTGGTGAGCGTGATAAGTACAAGACCCGTCTTGAAGTCAGTAAGCCTGGTGAAACAGAAATCTATATTACCCAACGCGGTGCGATTGAAAAGTGCGTCACGGATGCTACGACGACTGCTTGTAATTCAACGGTATGGACAGCACGTCCAAATGATCCTGAGCTTGAAGCCGCATTTTTGGCTCGCTTGATGGAGCGCTTGGGTATGACCCAAGAAATGGCAAAGGCACAGGTTGCGGCGCCACTCGGTCCAAAGACTCCTAAGGCGAAGTTGATTCAAGAGGGTGTGAATACCGCTTATATTGAGATGGCAGCCGGTTTCGATCGCGCATGGCGTGACACTGGACTTGCCTTAGATCGCTCCAACTTTACTGTTGAAGATCGTAATCGTGCGAATGGTATTTACTATGTACGTTACGTCAACCCGAAGGATCTGGGTGATACCAAAGGATTTTTCACTAACTTATTTAGTAGTAAGGATGACTCTAGCTTAAAGGCCAAAAAATACCTTGTGATGGTTAAATCGACTGGCGATAGTTCTTCAAGAGTGTACGTTCAGAATGCAGATGGTAAGCCCGAAAATACTGCCGCCGGATTGCAACTCCTAACATTGCTGACTGAGCAAATGGCGAGATAGGTATTGAAGCTTAGTAAACTGAGTTAACAAAAAAGCCGCTGTGAAGCGGCTTTTTTTCTTCAAGAAGAAGATTACTTCTTAGCGTCAGCAGCAGGTGCAGCTGGAGCTGGAGCAGCTGGAGCAGCAGCAGGAGCTTCAGCAGCTGGAGCAGCTGCAGGAGCAGCAGGAGCAGCTTCAACAGGTTTTGCTTCTTCTTTTTTACCGCAAGCGGCCAAAGCGATTGCCAACATTGCTACGAGTGCTAGTGACTTCTTCATGTGTAATTTCCTCTTAAAATATCATTAATAACCGGTTATTAATACTTGGCAAGTACAGGGTTAAACCCTAAGTACTTTCCAGCATTCATTATAGCCATCTGCTAATTGAGCGTTAAAAAAGCAGCCATCCCGCTTCAAAAGCCTCAAAAAGGCTGTTGTTTATTCCAATTTTTCCTAAGGAGCCTGTGAACTCTTTGCTACTTGCCAGTGAGCGCCAGGCCGCTTGTGTCGCTGCGGTTTGACCGCCAGTCATTTCTTCGCCATTGCAGTAAATTCTTGAACCCAAAGCAACTAG
Source organism: Pseudomonadota bacterium (assembly GCA_041179045.1). Taxonomy (GTDB): domain Bacteria; phylum Pseudomonadota; class Gammaproteobacteria; order Burkholderiales; family Burkholderiaceae; genus Polynucleobacter. The sequence goes on along the minus strand of JBEGUE010000220.1, from coordinate 3,209 downwards.
CCTTGTGTAGGGGTGGACTTGTAAAGCTTGTTTATTAAGCCGACGTCTGAATTCTTCGGGGGAGAGATCATTGGCTGTCCCATCAAAGTACGCCTGTGGTTTTGGTTCACTGAGATAAGCAGCTATGCCAGGAAGAAATGTTTCTACGCGATCAAGTTTTAAGCCTTTTAACTTTTGCGTTACTTGCGTAATGATTTCAACTGGAAGCTGTTCTGCGCAATCAGTTGCCGCTTGCTTGGGATCTGCAAAGCGCTTATTGAGTTCAGGAATATCCTCCAGTGACTCAGCTAAACGCCATAAGCCTTCTTGCAAGATTTCTTTATAGCTTTGCGATCTAAAACCAACCGACCAAGTTTGGCAGCCTGCATCTAAAGCAATGCCATCATGGGCAACATGGGGTGGCAAGTAAAGCATATCGCCTGGCTCCAGATCCCACTCCTGCTCAGCCCTAAAGTCCTGCAGGATTTTCATAGGCAGATTTGGGTTTAGGGTTAAATCTTTTTGCTCAGAAATACGCCAACGTCTGCGCCCCGACATCTGAATTAAAAAGACATCATAAGAATCAAAGTGGGGGCCTACGCCACCACCAGGACCAGCAACGCTAATCATTAAATCATCTAAGCGCGCATCTGGAATAAAGCGAAACCAAGACAATACTTTTGCGGCTGCAGGATGTTTTGCTTCCATGCCTTGAAGTAGTAGAGTCCAATCTATTTTCTCGATGGAGGGAATTGATTTCTTTTTAAATGGACCATTTGTAAAAGTCCAAGGCTTTGCCTTAATTAACCTAGACTCTACTGTCTCATCGCTTGCTATGGTGAACAACTCTTCGGGCGATATCGCACTACCCAAGGGCTCGCCTAATTGTTTGGCAAGCTCAAAGGCGGGGATAGCGCCTCGCACTAACAGTGGCTTCTTATGCCAATAGGATTTCATGAACTGTTGAGGGCTATTGTCCCCTAGAAGAGCCCATGGGCGATCCAGCGGTAGGTTTTGGGGAGCCTGTGGAGGATCGTAGGGCTTGCTCAAGTAAAATGCTGTCATATCAGTAAGAAGCTGTTTAAAACACAATGTTGAATGAATTACGCATGAAGATCGAAAAAAATACCGTTGTATCCCTGCGCTACAAATTAACCGATGCGCAAAATAATATTATCGAGGAACCAGATTCTCCGATGGTATACCTGCATGGCGGATATGAGGGCACTTTTCCCAAAATTGAAACTTTATTGGATGGTCAGGATGTGGGCTACGAAGCTAGCATTCAGCTTGAACCTAGTGAAGCCTTTGGAGAGTACGACCCCGAGCTGCTCAAGATTGAGCCACGTGCACGCTTTCCCGAGCCTTTGGAGGTCGGCATGCAGTTTGAGGGTGTTCCTGATGAAGAAGGCGAAGACTCTGGTGATGAGGATGAGGAGCCCTTGATTTATACCGTAACCGATGTGGCTGATAGCCAAGTCGTTTTAGATGGGAATCATCCACTGGCTGGTATGGCTTTGCGTTTCTGGGTTCAAGTGGAAGATATCCGAACTGCTACAGATGAAGAGATTGAAAATCGACATCCTGAGGGCGCAGAGGCATTTGCATTTGGGATGCCTGATGATGCAGATCATGGCGAAGATGATGAGGATGACTCTACTGGCCCAACTTCTAACCCTGGTGGCTCTTCACCAACACTGCACTAAAACTAGAGCCTACTCTTTAAGCCACTCTTTTAAGACATCGAGGTCACGCTTGGTGTCGCTAGATTCGTCCGTATGTGCTGAAGGCATATTGCTTAACTTCGCTAGTGCTTTTTCTAGCGCAGCGATTTTGGCTTCTTGTTCTAAGGTGGCATCAATTAAACCTTTTAACGCCATCGAAACTGGATCATCTACGTTTGGTGTAACGCCATAGGCTGAGAAGTATTCTTTAACCTTGCTATCTGGAGCGCTGGCCTGAGGTAAATCGGGATGCAAGATGCGTGCAGGAATGCCCACTGCAGTTGCTCCGGCCGGGATTTCTTTTAACACTACAGCGTTAGATCCCACGCGAGCGCCATCACCTACTGTAAAGCCCCCGAGAACCTTGGCTCCCGCACTAATGACTACGCCTTTACCAAGCGTGGGATGACGCTTGACACCCTTATATAGAGATGTTCCGCCCAAGGTAACGCCTTGATAGATGGTGCAGTCATCACCAATTTCAGTAGTTTCTCCAATCACAATGCCTAGACCATGATCTAAAAATACCCTGCGACCGATCTTGGCTCCAGGGTGTATTTCAATACCGGTAATGAAGCGGGCCAGCATTGATAGCAAGCGCGCAATCCACTTTAAACCCAAGTTCCATAGACCATGTGATGCCCGGTGTATCCAAACGGCATGCAAGCCTGGATAGCAGGTAATAACCTCTAGGCGATTCCTTGCCGCAGGGTCACGAACAATGATGGAGTCGACTTGGTCGAAGATCGAATTAAACATACCTTGATTTTAACGGGTAAAGCCTAATCTATTTTCTTAAGAGCATCTGCTTGGCAATGCCACGGAGTAAGTCGATTTCTTCTTTGTGGAGGCGCGTTCTGGCAAATAGCGCTTGTAAACGGGGCATGAGCTTTTTGGGATTAGCGGGATCAAGGTAGCCAATAGCCTCCAACCCTTCGCGCCAGTGCTCTAGCATGGCAGCTACGGCCGCAGGATCCGCATAATCTGCCGGCTCAGTCGGGCCTAAGGGTGCAAGCCCCAAATTCTCCGCTAGTGATTGTCTGAGGGTGAAGGCGCAAACCATAATGGCCTGGGCGAGGTTTAGAGAGGGGTAGAGTGGGTTAGCATCAAGCCATACGCGATGGGTGCACAGTGAGAGATGGTGGTTATCTAGCCCTGTGCGCTCTGGCCCAAAGAGGAGGGCGACTTGCTGATTTCCTGCAACAGCCGCCTGTATTAATGGTCGAGCATCTTGCCAATTTAATGCGGGTGGTCCAAATTCACGATCGCGACTAGTAAGGCCTAAGACAAGAGAGCAGCCTTGAACAGCTGACTCCAAAGAAGCGGTCTCTTGACTAGATTCCAATACGTCGACCGCGCCACTAGCCAGAGCAATGGCCTCGGGCGTCTGGGCAACACCCGCAATCTTCGGTGAAATCAGGCGTAGATCACTAAAGCCCATGGTTTTTAGCCCGCGGGCTGCCGACCCCACGTTTCCTGGGTGACTGGTTTCGACTAAAACCCAGC
>JBEGUE010000219.1:0-2594 GCA_041179045.1 Pseudomonadota bacterium | reverse complement strand
ACGCTCTTCAATCCAGTTCTTGCGCAATAAAGGCAAGCCTTTTTCAAGGTTGATCACGATTTCTGGATCGCTGTATGGGCCTGATGTGTCATAAACCGGCACAGGCGGATTGGGTACCATTTCTTCACCAACGCGAGTTGATAATTGCTCGATCATCCGAATCGGCGCTTTGATATCTGGACGTGAACCCTCAAGGTAGGTCTTAGTAGAAGCGGGGTAGGCAAACTTTTGGCCAAAGTCACGCTCTAAGCTTTTTAAGCTAGGAATTTCTTGTTTTGATTTAATGTTGGTATCGCTCATGTCCATCTCCTGACTGTTTTTACATGGACGAAACCGGGTGACGGTCTGATGGAAAACTCCCCACGCCAGCATTACCTGGATCGGGTTATAGGGTCTTTCTCAGCGCCTTGTAGTAAAAATCACTCAAAGGGCACCCCTGCTTCATCCTTAGATCTTATTTAACCACGAAATGCCTTGAGGCAGGGTGACCAAAATCAAGCACTTAAATCCAATACAAAGGATTTAGCCCACTCTGGCCTTACGCAAAATGAAATCCGCAGTTACAAATGCGGCATCGCTTGTGAATTCATCAGCCAAAATGCGGGCTGCAGCCTCTGAAAGCGAGATTTCAATAAAACCACTCACTTCCCCATCATGGTTCGTGGGTATAAAGTTATCCGCAAGTTCTAGGTCGTATACATAGAGCTGTTCATCATGAAATCCCCGTCCGGGTATTGGGCGGCGCATGTGTATCCGACCCACAGGCTCAATTTGGTCAGAAATCTGGGGCGGTACACCCGCTTCTTCCCACAACTCCCTGCGAGCATTTACCCAAGGGGTTTCATCTGCCCCAATACCGCCTGCGGCCAAATTATCGAGGCGGCCAGGGTCAGTAGGCTTGGTTTCGCTACGTCGCCCAAGCCAGAGATTGCCTGACTTGGTATAGCCATTGATATGGGTTGCCATGCTGCGAAAGCCAAAAGCACGGAAGGCGGAGCGTTCTAAACGGAAGTATTCATGACCATTTTGCTCGATCCAAGCAAAATCCTCATTCCTCCAGCCTGGAATTAGCCCACCTTGGCGCATCCGATCAGCCAATTTCGAGAGACTTTCAGAGAGCGCTACGGGTTTTGCAGGGTGAATAGTCAAGCGATCGTGGTCGATTTCGATATGTGAAATCGGATTTTTCGCCAAAGACTCTTGAACAAAGCTTGCGAAATCGGGGTTAAGGTGCCCAATAACCTGTCCAGCGGTGTAGCCACCCAAGAAATGGATGGGCAAGTAATCCGGTGGAGCTGGTCTTGCCGTATTTTGGAGTAATTCCTCCAAAGCTGCGACAGTGCTTGATGAGAGCTTTGTAGTGAGCTTATGCATGCTTGAAGTGTAAGAGAAATTAAAAAATTCCAAAAAATTGCACTAAAAAGTTATTAATGAATTGGAATTGTCAACAACTGTTTACACATATTTTTTGAGGAGGTAGATGCTCATAAATTAAGCAAGCTAGGTCGCTCTATACAAATCTGCGACTTACGAAAACTTTTGGGTATTTATCCACACAAGCTGTGGATAAGTTCTGATTGAGAAGTGGTCCCGCCGACAGGAATCGAACCTGTATCCCACGCTTAGGAGGCATGTGCACTATCCATTGTGCTACGGCAAGATTGGAAAAAAAGTAAAACGTTTTATAAAAAAGATGCTAGTGCAGATTACATTATCCACCGATTACCAGCCACACAGTGCCCACACTTGATTGGTGATTGCGATCGTGAGCTCTGGTGCAAAGTATGCAGAGAAAATAATTCCTAGCAACACTGCCATAAGGACATATGAAACGAAGCGTGCTGTAAAAATCTTCATTAAAAAATTAAGCAGTAGCTAGGCGATGAATTGCCTGCTCTTTCACTGGCAGATTAATTAAGAATGCAAACACACCTAAGGCAATCGAAATATTCCAAACGATCAGATAAGAGCCGGTACGATCGAATAGGTAGCCACCGAAATAAGCCCCACAGAAGCTGCCAAGTTGATGGGAGAAGAACACTAAGCCAGATAGCATAGAGAGGTACTTCACACCAAAAATCTGCGCAACGATGGCATTGGTTAATGGGATAGTCGACAGCCACAAGAAGCCCATGACGGCTGCAAAAATATAGGTAGTAGTTGGGCTCAGAGGCAGATAGACAAAAGCAATGACCGCCACAGACCTGCTGATATAGATGCCCGATAAAAGGTAGCGCTTTGGCAAGCGTTGTCCCAAGATCCCAGCGGCATAAGTTCCAAAAATATTAAATAGACCAATTAATGCAAGGGCGGTAGTGGCTACAAAAGGTGCACCAACATCGGGATAAATTTTAGATAAATCTTTTAGGTAGGGCGCCAAATGAACCGCAATAAAGACCACCTGAAATCCGCAAACAAAATACCCTAAAGTAAGCAATCTAAAACTGGGGTTACCCATGGCCTCTTTTAAAGCTTCTTTGATAGTTTGATTGCTACCTTGTTGCATATTTACGGCATTGGGTTCGCGTAACATCATTGCAATCGGAATCATGAGACTCGCCATGAGTGCCAATACGAGTAGCGCATCATTGGCG
>JBEGUE010000218.1:0-2840 GCA_041179045.1 Pseudomonadota bacterium | reverse complement strand
AGTGCGCTAAAGCAGATTCCCGACACCTCTCATCTGGAGGTCTATGGTATCGGCGGTCCCCGCATGCAGGCCGAGGGCTTGCGCTCAGATTGGCCAATGGAGACATTGAGCGTTCGTGGTTACGTAGAGGCAATTAAACAGTTGCCCGCTATTCTGAAGCTGCGTAAAGAGTTGATTGCTAATCTCACGGGCGAAGGTCGCCCGGATGTATATCTAGGGATTGATGCACCAGATTTCAATTTAGGCGTCGAATTAGCTTTACGCAAAGCAGGTATTCCAACGCTGCATTTTGTTTCCCCATCGATTTGGGCGTGGCGAGCAGGGCGTATCACCAAAATTAAGCAGGCAGTTGAACGCATGCTCTGTATTTTCCCGTTTGAGACGGAAATTTATGAGCGTGCTGGCATTAGCGCAACTTATGTCGGGCATCCACTAGCGAGTGAAATACCTCTTGAGCCAAATCCGGTAAGCGCTAAGCAAAGAATAGAAAAAATCTTAAATCTACCAAGCAACACATTGAGTGGAATAGTTGTCTCTGTATTGCCAGGTAGCCGCGGTTCTGAAATTGAACTGATTGCGCCAGTCTTTTTTGAAACCATGGCTGAGCTTGTGAAGCGCATGCCGGGACAGCTTCTGCATTTTGCAATCCCAGTAGCAACGCCACGCCTGCGAGAACCGCTAGAAGCTTTACTCAAAAGCACCCTCGATAAAAATCCGGACCTTCACATTTATCTGATTGAAGGCGAAGCCGATGCAGTGCTTGAGGCTGCTGATGTTGTGTTGATTGCTAGTGGTACAGCGACATTACAGGCAGCACTTTGGAAAAAGCCGATGGTGATTTCTTATAAGGTGCCTTGGTTGACAGCGCAGATCATGAAACGACAGGGCTATCTGCCGTATGTTGGTTTGCCCAATATTCTGTGCGGTGAGTTTGTTGTTCCTGAGCTTCTGCAAGACGAAGCTACCCCGAAAAAATTAGCCGATGCTTTGCTAACCTGGTTTAACAGCCCTAGTAAAGTCACTCAGTTAAAAACCCGTTTTGCAGAAATGCATGAGACCTTGCGTAGGCCAACAGGATTATTGGTTGCGCAGGCCGTAGCACAAACGATTACTGCTGCAAAACATCGGACTACTGTGTGAGCGTAATTTGGGTATGCGGTGTTGATGAAGCAGGACGTGGTCCATTGGCCGGAGCAGTAGTTGCTGGTGCAGTTGTTCTTGATCCTGAGAACCCGATCACTGGATTGAAAGATTCTAAGAAGCTATCGGCCGCAAGACGTGAGTTTTTGTTTGAGCAAATTCAGCTGAGGGCTAAAGCTTGGGGCATTGGTGAGGCGAGTCCAGTTGAGATTGATGAGATCAATATTTTGCAAGCAACGATGTTGGCAATGCGTCGTGCCATTGAAGATCTCACCACCCGCTTAGGTGGCTGGCCAGATAAGGCATTGATTGATGGCAATCGCTGCCCTGAGCTACCCATATCAGCTGAGGCTATCGTCAAGGGCGATACCAAAGAGCCTGCAATATCAGCCGCCTCCATCTTGGCAAAGGTCACGCGTGATCGTCAAATGATGGCTTTACATGAACTACACCCCCAGTATGGCTTTGCTCAACATATGGGGTATCCAACAGAGGCGCATTTTGCTGCCTTAAAGGAATTTGGTGCCTGCGATCAACATCGTAGAAGCTTTTCACCTGTTCGTAATGTGCTGTCACTGCATAGTCGATAATCCCAATAATGAAAATGGAATTTATAAGCTCAAAAGACAACTCCTTATTTAAGGAGGTTCGTCAATTGCAGGCCACGGGCCCCAAAGGGCAAAAGGCAAGATTTGCTTGTGGGCAAGCCTTGCTCGAAGGCATTCATCTAGTACAAACTTGGGTGGGCAACCCAGCACTCAAGACATTGATTACCTCCGAGTTGGGTTTGCAAAATCCAGAAATTGCTCAGGCTGTATATGACCATGTGGAAATTTGTCCAGAGACCCGGGTTTATCAATTGGATAAAGGCTTGTGGGATTTACTCAGTGATCTGGTCAATGCACCGCAGGTTGCAGGCTTGCTGGATCTTCCGCAATCTGCATTGAACCCGCAAAAGTCGGTTGCTACGCTTGAAGGGGATGTCATTATTTTGGATCGTATTCAGGATGCAGGTAATGTAGGTTCTATTTTGCGCACTGCTGCGGCAGCAGGCTTCACTCAAGTAGTTGCACTATCAGGTTGCGCCCACCTTTGGTCAAGCAAAGTATTGCGTGCTGGCATGGGCGCCCATCGCTTGCTAGATCTTTATGAAGGTTGGTCATCTCAGCAGGTGCTGAGTGCAGTCACCGCACCTTTGTTGGCTGCTACTGCCGATGGCGAGCTCGATCTCTACAACATGCCCAAGGTGCTAATCCATTCGGTTGCTTGGGTAATGGGAAGTGAAGGTCAGGGCGTTTCTGAAGATCTGATGGCTCAAGCCAAAGGGGTATCAATCCCGATTGATCCCAGAGTTGAATCCTTAAACGTATCAACCGCTGCGGCGATCTGTCTTTTTGAAACGGTGAGAATTCGCCGCAACTAAAAATAGCTAATGCACTAGCCCAGAATTGTTTTATCCGACTTAATAGATTGCAATACGGTAGTAGCAATCTCTTCAATCGATTTGCTAGTCGTAGCCACCCAGGGAATAGATTCTTTTTTCATCATAGCGGTGGCTTCATTGATTTCGTAGCGGCAGTTTTCTAGCTTAGCGTAATTACTGCCAGGGCGCCGCTCATTACGAATCTCTGATAAGCGTTCAGCATCAATCATTAAGCCAAAAATCTTACTGCGATAGGGGACTAAATCTTTGGGTAACT
>JBEGUE010000217.1:0-3285 GCA_041179045.1 Pseudomonadota bacterium | reverse complement strand
GCTGCAATTGAAGCGATGAAAATGGAGAATACGCTGGTTGCTGGTCAAGATGGTGTCATTGCTGAAATCTGCGCCAATGTTGGGGAAAGCTTAGCTGTTGATCAATTGATCATTCGCTTCGAATAAGGACAGTCATGACTAAACCATTCAAGATATTGGGGATTCAGCAAATTGCTATTGGCGGGGAAGATAAGAATCGCCTTCGTAAGCTTTGGGTTGATTTACTAGGATTTGAGTACAAAAGCACTTTTGTATCTGAGCGTGAAAACGTCGATGAAGATATTTGTGCCATTGGTAAAGGGGCTCATGAGATTGAAGTGGATTTGATGCAACCATTTGATATTGAAAAGAAGCCCGCTGTTCATCAAACACCCTTAAATCACATTGGTTTATGGGTTGATGACCTTCCTAAAGCTGTTGAGTGGTTATCCGCCCAAGGTCTTCGTTTCGCCCCTGGCGGGATACGTAAGGGTGCCGCGGGTTATGACATTACTTTTGTGCACCCTAAGGGAAATGAAGAGTTTCCTTTTTGTGGTGAGGGCGTACTGATTGAGCTAGTTCAGGCGCCACCAGATATCATTGCAGGTCTGAGTTCATAAGATCAAGAAAGTCTCAATTGACCCATATATTGGCCATCGACACCTCCTCAGCCTGGTGTTCGGTGGCTTTATCTTTAGATAACGCTGCCCCCGTAGCTCGCCACCAAAAGGTGTCGGCTGGGGCTAGTCAACTTTTATTGCCTTGGGTGCAAGAGTTGCTTTCTGAGGCCTCGATCAAACTTGTCGACCTAGATGCCATTGCCATAGGGATCGGACCTGGAGCTTTTACAGGTGTTCGCCTCGGCGTTGCTGCTGTTCAGGGTTTGGCAACAGCTGCATGCTTACCAGTACTCTCTGTTGCCAGTCTGGATGCTATTGCTAGTCAACTGGTTCAAACTCCCGCATTTATTGCATCCGGGGCTCAGTCTTTTGTCGTTGCTGTTGATGCTCGTATGGGAGAGGTTTACTGGGCCAGCTATCGAGTTGGAACAAATCTTCTGCCTGTGCGTCAGGGCGATATTCACCTGACTGCTCCAGAGGGAGTTGAGCTTTCGCAGATTGATTTTTTAGCGGGCAGTGCAATCACTGAGTTTGGTGACCGCCTCTTTACTACTGCCCCCCGTCCATTTTCCAGCACTCGTCTCGATTCAACTGTTGGAGTCAACGCCTTAGGTGTTTTAGCTTGCGCGCAAGCTATGTGGAGCCAAGGCCTACAACAAGATGTTCACCTATTAGAGCCCTTATATATTCGCAATAAGGTAGCACTGACTTCTGCAGAGCGTGGTCAGTAGCATGGCCGATAGCATTAACTCTATGCAATCAAATACTGAAGGTATTTCAGAGCTTTCATTTTTACCTATGACTTTGGCAGATTTGGATTCGGTTCTCGCTATTGAATCTGTTTCACATGTACACCCATGGACTAAAGGCAATTTCTCAGATTCATTGGCTGCAGGGCATTGGGCTTATTGTGTGAGACCCCAATTAACCGATGCAGTAAAAGGCAGCTATTTAGACCCAGATATTCTTTGGGCCTACTGCATTTTGTTTCCTGCTGTAGATGAATTACATCTCTTAAATATTACTGTCTCACCCAAATTACGTCGCTTGGGTATTGGCGTCAAAATGATGAACGCAATTGAGGGTGTAGCAGCGCAACAAAATATGCCCCGAATTATCTTAGAGGTTCGTCCTAGTAATACAGCAGCACTTCAACTTTATCAAAGCCTTGGGTATGAGCAGATTGGTTTGCGCAAAAATTATTACCCAGTTGATGCTGTCAATGGCTTGCGTGAAGATGCCCTAGTTTTGGCTAAATCGATTAAGCTTGAGGCATGAATATGAGTACAAATTCCATCTTTCTTAAAGAAATGGGTATCACTGAGTGGACATCGCGAGATGCCGCTCCAGATCATGCTCAAGCGATTATTGCTGCTGAGGTAAGCAATGATCAGACTGCCTCTGCATTGTCTGTTGCCGAAATACAAGAGCGTCATTCTTTAGGAATATGGTGGTTTTTCGGTAATAAGCCTCAGGGTGATGCTGAAGTCCTTTTCCAAAACACCATTCGGGTTCTCGGCTTAACGCCACAAGAGTGGTCTTGGAAAAATCCCGCAGACAAATTTAATCCCGAGCTATTGCCACAAGATGGAACACCCATAGTTGCCATAGCGTTTGGCGGTGCAGCCGCACAAAAATTATCCGGTGAACGGGATGGACTGCCAGAGCTTCGCGAGACTGTCTTAGCAATTAACGCTGATGGGGCAGAGGATCTGCCACTGATAGCTACCTTTGAATTGAATCAATTGCTATCTAGGCCGAGGGATAAAGCGCTGTTCTGGCAAGATCTACTGCTCGCTAAATCCGTCTTACAAAACATCTAAGCCTTGAGCTTAGTGCTTGTGTTCACCAATTAAATGCATGGAGTCATATTCAGCTTGATTGGCAGCATGACGTTTAATTACCAGCCACATGATCACACTAACCACTACGCCAAAGCCAATAATGACTGCCTGAATTGGTACATCCAACCAAATCAATCCGGAGTAGATTAGTAGCATCATCAAAACAGAAATATTTTCATTAAAGTTTTGAACTGCAATGGAGTGCCCGGCGGACATGAGCACATGTCCACGATGCTGAAGTAGGGCGTTCATAGGCACTACAAAATAGCCTGCTAGCCAACCCACCAAAATCAACAAGAAGTACGCTGGCACCAGTTTGAGAGAAAGCTCGAAATTGCCAACAGTTAAGACGGTAATGTTAGGCAGCATGTCCGAGTTGTATATAGCCATGACACAAACAACTAAACCCATAGCAATACCATAAGGCAGAACCTTCAGTGAGCTTTTGAGGGGGATACGCCAAGCAGCATACACAGCACCACCAGCAACTCCAAATGCAGATATTGCCTGCAGAATAGCGCCTTGGGATAGGGTCATATGAAGTGCTACCTGAGCCCACTTAATCACAATAAATTGCAAAGTGGCCCCAGCACCCCAAAACAAGGTGGTAACTGCCAATGAGATCTGGCCAAGACGATCATCCCAAAGAGTCTTAAAGCAAACGGCAAAATCTTTAATCAACTCAATCGGATTCGTCTTTTGTGACTCGTAGCGGGCTCCGGTATCGGGAATGCGTAAATTAATGAGTGCTGCCAGGACATAAATCATCATGATGATCATGATGGCGGACTCAGCTGCTGTGTCGATGCTGGTCTCTAGGACGGGCATGTCAAATCCGAGGA
>JBEGUE010000216.1:0-4617 GCA_041179045.1 Pseudomonadota bacterium | reverse complement strand
TCTGTATTACCGTTTATTTGACTGACTGCTGATCAAACAAAAACTAAAGGGATTAAGTCCGGTGCAATGCTGCACTCAATCCCTCCTGCTAAGCTAACCAAACTGTCCAACTACTGGAGGTCAGTTCACGTAGGTGGCTTAATTTTCTGTGTACTCGTGATAACTATCTCACTTCGTAATGCGGCACTCTGAAGGAAGTAATTGAGGCAGCAGGCTCGTTTCATTCGAACGGCAAGACCACCCACCAGCCCAAGTCGATCCTTCTGGCTTAGATAAATCGATTGCTTTGGGAACATTGGCATCTGGATCATTTGTTGGAATGAGATGTAATGTATTTTTATTATCTGGCGCAACGTTGTTTTGAAAGTCGATGGCAATAGCACCAGATGGTGTGATTTCAATTAACTTGACGCTGCGGGTTGGCACAAAAGTAAATGAACCCTGGGTTGCCTCATCCATCGGCACAGTACCCCTACTGGCAAACGCTTCTGTTACAGCTAGTTTTGCGCTAGAGGAAAGATTCATACCCTCTACGATACGACTGCGAGCAATGTAATCTTGGTATTGAGGAACTGCTACTGCCACCAGAATGCCGATGATGGCAACTACCACCATCACCTCAATCAAGGTAAATCCAGACTCTTGCTGCTGATCTTGTTTAGACATATTCACTAGCTCCTGAGGGTTAAATCCCTCATCATCCAGTCTATACCCAACACACTCAAGGTGTCCAAATGCAAGAAAAGCCGGCTTTCAGGGCCGGCTTTTCTGATTAACGCGAAAGAAAATAATTACGCTTTTTTACTACTCCGCTTCGCAAGCTCACCAAGGGCCATAACACCAATAGCACCTACAGCACCTGCTATCAAACTATAGGCCTCAACTCCAGCACCAAAGAACTTAATCACGCCAGGGTCGGACAGCATCATACCGCCAGCAATCCAGCCCAGTAAGCCGGCACCAGCCGTAACAATAATTGGGAAACGATCGATTAGATATAAAACGATGCGACTGCCACCAATAATGAGTGGTACAGAAACTAATAAACCAAAGACGATATAGCCAAGCTGATGAGCCTGGTCGTCCACCTGACCAGCAGCACCAGCAATCGCTAGAACGTTATCTAGACTCATGACGATATCGGCAATGATGATGGTTTTAATGGCTGCAAATAGCTTGTCAGGCGCTTGAAGATCATGGCCTTCTTCACCACCTGTGTCCACCATCAACTTGTAACCAATCCACAGCAGTGCAAGAGCGCCAACAAACTTCAAGAAAGGAATCTGCAGCAAAGTGACTGCGAAGGCAACCAGCACAATACGCAAAATAATCGCGCCCGCTGTTCCCCATAAGATGCCCTTACGACGCTGATTTGGGTGTAAATTTCTGCAAGCTAAGGCAATGACTACTGCGTTATCACCGCCCAACAGAATATCGATCAAGATGATCTGCGCAACGACAGACCAATCTAGCATTGTTAAAAACTCCATGTCATCCTCTTATATTTTTATGTTTTAACCACAGGTACTACAGAAAGAGATGCCCTCAAGCATCCCTTTCGCAAAGCGTCATTACAACATGGCTTTGAGTAAAGCTGCCATTTCTGATGGATTTCTTGTCACTTTAAAGCCACATTCTTCCATCACAGCAAGCTTTGCATCCGCCGTATCTGCACCACCAGAAATCAATGCGCCAGCATGGCCCATCCGTTTTCCAGGAGGCGCTGTTACGCCAGCAATAAAGCCAACAATCGGTTTCTTCATGTTGGCCTTGCACCAGCGTGCTGCTTCAGCTTCATCTGGACCACCGATTTCGCCGATCATGATAACCGCATCTGTATCTGGGTCTTCGTTAAACATGCGCATCACATCAATGTGCTTTAAGCCGTTGATTGGGTCACCACCAATACCTACCGCTGTGGACTGACCTAAACCGATCGCTGTCAATTGACCAACCGCTTCATACGTCAAAGTACCTGAACGGCTCACTACACCAATGCGGCCTTTTTTATGAATATGGCCAGGCATGATGCCGATTTTGATTTCATCTGGCGTAATGATCCCAGGGCAATTTGGGCCAAGTAATAAAGTCTTTTTGCCACCAGCAGCTTCTTTTGCAAGCATCTTGTTGCGCACTTCCAGCATGTCTTTGACTGGAATACCTTCAGTGATACAAATCACAAAATCGAGATCAGCTTCAACAGCTTCCCAAATAGCAGCTGCAGCGCCAGGAGGCGGAACATAAATTACAGAAGTAGTGGCACCAGTTTGCTGAGCGGCTTCTTTTACTGTTCCATAAATTGGAATATTAAAAATAGACTCGCCAGCTTTTTTAGGGTTCACTCCAGCAACAAAACAGTTTTTACCGTTTGCGTATTCTTGGCACTTTTCTGTATGGAATTGGCCAGTCTTACCAGTAATACCTTGAGTAATTACTTTAGTATTTTTATTTACCAAAATAGACATATTGATTTCCTTGATTATTTGTTTTTCGCAACAGCAGCAACTACCTTAGTAGCAGCTTCCGCCATTGAATCGGCGCTAATGATTGGTAAACCAGAGTCAGCAAGAATCTTCTTGCCCAGCTCCTCATTGGTACCCTTCATGCGCACAACCAAAGGTACAGTCAAGTTCACTGCCTTACATGCAGTAACTACGCCGTCAGCAATCACGTCACAACGCATAATGCCACCGAAAATATTGACCAAAATGGCTTCAACGCTCTTGTTCTTGAGCATGATCTTGAAAGCCTCTGTCACCTTCTCTGCAGTTGCACCACCACCAACGTCCAAGAAGTTTGCTGGCTCGCCGCCAAACAACTTGATGGTATCCATCGTAGCCATTGCCAAGCCAGCACCATTCACTAAGCAACCGATATTGCCGTCAAGTGAAATGTAGGCCAAGTCAAACTTAGAAGCCTCGATCTCAGCCGCGTCTTCTTCATCGATGTCGCGATAAGCCACGATTTCTGGATGACGATACAAAGCATTGGGATCAAAGTTAAATTTGGCATCCAGCGCCTTGATCTTGCCGTTGCCTTCGAGGATCAATGGATTGATCTCTACTAATGAAGCATCGGTTTCCCAATAGGTTTTGTACAAGTTTTTAAACACATCACTTGCCATTGGAATAGAAGCATCCGGAACACCGATGCCTTTCGCAATGATCTGGCAATCAGCATCTGTCAAACCAATCAAGGGATCTACAAATACTTTAATAATTTTTTCTGGATGAGATTCTGCAACCTCTTCAATATCCATGCCGCCTTCGCTAGACGCCATGATCACATTCTTTTGTGTGCCACGATCAGTAACGATACTGAAGTAGTACTCTTTTTTGATGTCAGCACCGTCTTCAATTAAGAGACGATTTACTTTTTGACCTTCTGGGCCTGTTTGATGCGTTTTTAACTGCATTCCCAAAATTTCAGAAGCGTATTTTTTTACTTCGTCCATGCTGCGGGCTAATTTCACACCGCCGCCTTTACCGCGACCACCCGCATGAATTTGTGCCTTTACAACCCATACTGGACCACCTAGCTTTTCGGCAGCTGTAATTGCCTCATCAATACTAAATGCAGGGATGCCATTTGGAACAGGCACATTAAATTGGCGCAGTAGCTCTTTGCCTTGGTACTCGTGAATTTTCATTATTACTCCCGAAACGATATCTTTTAGCAAGCGATGAGGATTAGTAAAACCGAATTAACCTAGACTACCTATTTGAGTAAAAAGTAGCGGTTTAGACGACTTCGTAAGTCTATCATGCTGCAATGCGGCAAGATGGTCTATTTGCTCCGTAATTGCCCTAGTTTGGACGCCCAGCCACTACCTTAGACACCACTGCTGAGCTAAAGCCCTTGGAGGCTAAGAATCGATACTGGCGAGCCCGCTCCTTTTGTTCGCTTGCTACCGTACCGAACTTACGCAACCACAACTCATGAGCGCGCTGGTATTCAGTCTCTTTTAAAGTCTTTAAAAGCTCTACAGTCTTTGAGCTATCGACCCCTGCCTGCGTGAGCTCATCCTGTATTTTTCGGGCGCCAAACCGCTCGCTCCGACGTCTAACAAGGGCCTCTGCAAAGCGCTCATCAGAAAGCCACCCACGTGCCTCAAAATCATCTAAGACAGCCTCAATCTGAGTAGTCAGGGAGATGGTTGGAGTTTCTTCAAAATCCTCCTCGGCAGGCTTGAGCTTCAACATCCTTGCTGCCGACTCTTCAAGCTTCGCCGCTAGACCCTTGCGGCTGTACTCGCGCATGGATAAAAGGCGCAAAGCCCGAGCTTTGAGACTCGGGCTTTGTTTCTTCTTTTTTTGAACGGTGCTACCTGTTTCTGACATCGAAGAATTACGCTTCCTCTTCTTCGCTCAAAACATCACTGACTATGGCTGTGCCAGTCTTTACTCCCAATTTCGCTCGAATCTTGGCCTCAATATCCTGGGCAATAGCTGGATTCTCTTTCAAAAACTCACGCACATTGTCTTTTCCTTGACCAATGCGATCACCGTTATAGGCATACCAAGAGCCTGATTTTTCAACGATATCGGCCTCAACACCCATATCAATAATTTCACCTTCACGAGAAATTCCAGCGCCGTACATGATGTCAAAGATTGC
>JBEGUE010000215.1:0-3866 GCA_041179045.1 Pseudomonadota bacterium | reverse complement strand
GGGACATCTGAGTTGGTGTAATTCATATTAGATCAAGTTATCAGATCAGTTTATTCTACTCGGATAATGTGCAATTTTAATATTTCCCTGCAATGCTGACTGCGAGCCTTCTATTGGCCGTCTTCTTGGGCGCCCTAGTCAGTGGGTGGCACTGCGCTTTGATGTGTGGCGGCATTGCCGCAGCAGTTGAGCGCCAAGGTAGCTCTAGTAGAGTGAATTTTTCTCCATTACAAAGTAAGTCTGAGTTGTTTTATCTTCAGCTCATCATGCACTCCGGACGTTTGACAAGCTATGTTTTACTTGGTGCCTTAGCAGCCTGGGCTGGTGCAGTTCTTTGGCAGCAAAATATAGTGCCTATTCAGCGTCCTTTATTTGCCATTACATCGCTCCTTTTATTGCTAATGGGTTTACGTCTTTTACGCCCACGCTCAAATTCTTCTCCACTGCTTGGGAAGTGGCTTGGTGCACGAATGGCTACTTATTGGGCTCAATATTTAGGGAGTTTCACAGGCCGTTCATCCCGCTGGTTTAGTGGGATGGTATGGGGCCTTGTTCCTTGTGGTTTGGTCTACAGTGTATTACCGCTCGCCTTTCTATCGGGGGATGTCTTAACAGGTGCAGCCCTTATGCTGGCGTTTGGCCTAGGCACTCTGCCTAACCTATTGTTGATTTCAAAATTTTCAGCGACTCTGGCACAACTGAGTCAATACGCTTTGGTGAGATATATTGCTGCAGGCCTTTTGTTGTCAGCTGCACTATTTGGTCTTTATCGCGCCTGGTACTTGCCAGAAGCTTTGCTGAAAGGCGGTTTCTGTATCAGTTAATGGGTTAACTGATTGCCCGAGCAATGCCCTGCTGTAGATCTGGATAGATGCAATCGGTAGGCAGATGGTCAAAGAGTCCAGCTCGAGTGGCCATCTCATAGGGTTGGTGTGCCAGTCCACAAATCATGAGCTTGATATTACGAGTTTTACAAACTGCTTCAAGTTCAAGTACAGCATCCATTCCAGAGACGTCGATGTAGATGACATTCTTGAGATCAAGTATCAATACTTTTGAGGGTAATACGTTTTCAATGCTCTCCAGAATTTTGACTGCGCCGAAAAAGATAGCGCCATAAATTCTGAATGCAGCAATGCTTCCTTGATGCTGCTGTAGATCTGGAAAATCCATGAGATTGACCGGCTCATAGCGTGACAAACTCGAGATGCGATAAACGAAGGTAATGAATGCCAGTAGTAAGCCCACTTGTATTGCGATGGTGAGATCAAGCACGATAGTCAGAAAAAACACACTCAACATAGTTAAGCGATAAGGCAGACGAAATTGCTTGAGGTCTGCAAATTTTCTCCATTCACCCATATTCCAAGCAACAAATATGAGGATAGCGGCTAGGCTAGCTAAAGGAATATTTTTTGCCAGCGGCGCTCCAAACAAAATAATCACCAGCAAGGTGATCGAGTGAACAACCCCGGCAATAGGAGTGCTTGCTCCGCTCTGTATGTTGGTAACCGTTCTGGCAATAGTCCCCGTGGCTGGCATGCCACCAAAGAATGGGGTGACTACATTGGCAACACCCTGAGCCATCAGCTCTTGATTTGACTCATGACGATCATGAATTAATCCATCAGCAATTCGGGCGCAGAGTAGCGACTCAATCGCACCAAGTAGGGCGAGAGTAATTGCAGGCGCAATCATTAATTGAGCGGTACTCCAGCTTATCGGGAGCCATTCAAAGCTAGGTAGGCCCGAGGGTATACCGCCAAAACGACTGCCGATGGTATCTACTGGCAGATTAAATGCACTCGTCACTATGGTGGCGACAGCCATAGCAATAACAGTTCCTGGGAGGTGACTAAGAGGTCCAAGCTGTTTTTGAAAGACTCGCCAAGTAATTAACAAGGTGAGAGTTCCGATTGATAGCATGAGCGCGATAGGGTTAACGGTATCGGCAGCGGCATACAGCGTCTGAACTGTTTGAAAAAACTCAGCAGGCATTTTGGCAATTTGAAGACCAAAAAATTCTTTTACTTGAGATAGTCCAATCAGCACGGCGATGCCATTGGTAAAGCCAATAATGACCGCTATCGGAATAAAGCGAATTAATGTCCCCAGCCGAAAGAGACCCATTAAAAATAAAAATACTCCAGACATGACAGTTGCTAGAAGTAAATTGGCAACGCCATAGTGCTCAACAATGCCGTAAACGATGACGATGAATGCGCCTGCTGGCCCACCAATTTGCACGCGACTGCCGCCCAGGACAGAAATTAATCCGCCGGCAATGATGGCGGTAAAGATGCCTGCTTCTGGTTTGAGTCCACTCGCAATCGCAAATGCCATTGCCAAAGGTAGCGCAACTACTCCCACCGTGATGCCTGCCAATATATCTTTACTTAAAAGGGCGCCGTTGTAGCTCTGAAGGGAGTCCAGTATTTTAGGGTGAAAAAAACGCATGTGTGAAAGTTTTTAAGCTATCCGATTGCCAACCCAGTAGGCGATCGTCGCGGATAGTGCCGTAACAGCAGATCCCCAGACAATGTCTACAAATGCCAAGCGCATAGGAAAGTCGCGAATCACCGCAAGATTGGTGAGATCGTAAGTCATGTAGCAAAAGAAACCAAATAGGGCGCCATACTGCGCTGCATACATCCAGGACTGTTTTGAAATTGCTGGGAGGATTACAAAAATCGATGCCCCAAGCGCATATAAGAGATAAAAAGCCAGCCCTGCCCACAATTTTGGCTCGTTAGCCATGAGCGAACCCATTTCGTCACGATAAAGATTTCTGGCGATACCCAGAAGCCAAATTAAATCGATGATCACTAGTGACAATAGAAGCGAAAAATACACTGCAAAGTACTTGAGCAATTTAGTTTCCTTTTTCTGCTTTTACAGTTGAATAATTAGGATTATGATGGAATGAAAGGTAATAGGGTTAATTTAACAGGAGTCATTATGTTCAAGCATTTATTAGTACCCGTTGATGGTTCAGATGTGAGTAAAAAGTCCTTAAAAAAGGTGGCTGAGCTTGCTAAGGCTGATAAGGCTGCCGTGACATTGGTTTATGTTTCTGATCCCATGCCCCCAATGGTGTATTCCGATAGCTCTATGGGTTACGGAATTTCTCAAAAAGACCATAAGAAAGTCTGCGAAGCTTATGCCGCAGATGTCTTTAAAAAGGCATCCCTTTTATTGGGCGCCAGCGTAAAAGCAAGCACGCTTCATATCCCCAACAGCAATTTATCAGAGGGTATTTTGGATGGCGCTAAGAAATCCAAAGCCGACGTCATTGTGATGGCTTCACATAAGCGTACTGGCATTAAGAGCGTCTTACTAGGTAGTGAAACGCACGAGGTGATTGTGCATGCCAAGATACCAGTATTGGTGCTTGGTTAACACCTAGTGCATCAAAGAATAAAGGGGTCCAATGGACCCCTTTTTTACTGACTGATTGACATCTCTTAGTTAATCAGTGGTGTACCTAGCAATAGAATTTCTCGGGTTAGTAAGCCACTATCGCTATCGCGCATATTCCATAAATCTAGCTGGGTTTTTACGGCATAGGGATCAACATAGACCCCATCCTTTCTCAATTCAAAATGGAGATGGGGGCCAGTGGAGCGTCCGGTAGATCCGACATAGCCAATCTCTAGCCCACGTCGCACTTCATTGCCAACTTCTAGTTCTGCGTTGTAGCCACTCAAGTGGGCATAGTAGGTACGGTAGTTACCAGGGTGCTCAAGAATAATGAGGTTACCAAACGCACCGCTATAGCCCAAATGCACTACTTTGCCTGTAGCTACGCTAAAGATCGGCGTTCCAGTTGGCGCTGAATAATCAATTCCCATATGGGTGCGATATCT
>JBEGUE010000214.1:0-2544 GCA_041179045.1 Pseudomonadota bacterium | reverse complement strand
TGTTCGCTTATTAGAGATTCCCCTGGGGACTGCATTTAATGCTTTTGACTTTAAACGCGTTGGTGGTGGTTTGTTAGTTCAATCTCCTGATGCGAAGAACGTTCTTGAAAACGAAATGCGTGTTGTGAGTAAGCGTCTCCCAACTCCAAGCGAGATGCATGACATGATGTTTGCATGGCGCGTTGCCAAGTTTGTGAAATCGAATGCGATTGTGTATTGCGCTAACGGTATGACTCTCGGTATTGGCGCCGGCCAAATGAGCCGCGTAGACTCCGCGCGTATGGCTAGTATTAAGGCTGAGAACGCAGGCTTAAGCCTCAAAGGTTCTGCAGTGGCAAGTGATGCTTTCTTCCCATTCCGCGACGGTTTAGACGTAGTTGTGAACGGTGGTGCAAGCTGCGCTATCCAGCCGGGTGGCAGTATGCGTGATGACGAGATCATTGCGGCAGCCAATGAGCATGGCATTGCCATGATCTTTACCGGCACACGCCATTTCCGTCATTAATCACTTATGCGCTGGATAGGAATCGACCCAGGTCTACGAACAACTGGTTTTGGGGTTATTGATGTTGATGGCCAAAAACTGAGCTACGTAGCCTCTGGGACGATTGAAAGCGGTGATCCAGACCAGGGTCTTCCTGTGAGATTGGGGATCTTGTACGCAGGTATTAAAGAAGTGCTGGAGACCTATCAACCAGAGCAAGCGGCGATTGAAGAAGTCTTCCTAAACGTCAATCCTCGCTCTACTCTGATGTTGGGTCAGGCGCGAGGCGCGGTGATTGCAGCTCTAGTATCGGAAAAACTCCCTGTTGCAGAGTTCAGTGCACTCAGGGTGAAGCAGTCCATTGTGGGAACTGGCAGAGCCACTAAGCCTCAAGTTCAAGAAATGGTAAAGCGCTTACTGCGCCTAAGCCGTGCACCAGGAACAGATGCAGCAGATGCTTTAGGAGTTGCCATTTGTGCTGCACACCATGCCCAAATACCAAAAGCAATTACCGCTGCCCTTGCACCCAAAAAGAGTAGCAAGAAATAACAAGCCAAACAGGTTAAGATCTTCACATGATTGGTCGCATACAAGGCATTCTCGTTTCAGTTCATCCACCCCGCCTCTTGGTAGATTGCCAAGGTGTTGGCTATGAGATCGATGTGCCCATGAGCACCCTATATCAATTGCCCGAGACCAATCAAAAAATTACCTTACTCACCCACTTCCAAGTTCGCGAAGATGCACAGCAACTTTTTGGATTTGCCACTGAAACTGAGCGTGAAGCTTTCAGGCAACTGATCAAGATTAGTGGGGTTGGTTCACGCACCGCCCTTGCCGTACTTTCTGGCATGAGCGTCAATGAATTAGCCCAAGCCATTGCCATGCAGGAAGCTGGTCGCCTAACCCAAGTACCCGGTATCGGCAAAAAGACTGCTGAACGCCTTTGCCTTGAGCTCAAAGGAAAGTTGGCTCCAGATCTAGGAATTGTGGGTGGCAAACCCCAAGCAATCGAGACAAGCAGCGAGGTACTACAGGCCCTCTTGGCACTGGGTTATTCAGAAAAAGAAGCGCATCTCGCCCTCAAACAAATCCCGCCGGACACCAACGTGTCAGACGGTATCCGCATGGGTCTGAAATACCTCTCGAAGTCTTCATAAGCAGTCACCCAAAACCACTACACTTGCAGTATGGCAATCCACACAGAAGACCTCAGCTCAATTCCTGAAGATTTACCGGAAGGCAATGACCGTATCGTTAGCGGTGCAGCAGGTAATTCTGAAGCTGTTTTTGAAAGGGCTTTGCGCCCAAAACAACTTGATGAGTATGTTGGTCAAACCAAGGCTCGTGCCCAATTAGAGATTTTTATTACCGCGACAAGAGCCCGTCAGGAAGCCCTAGATCACGTTCTCTTGTTTGGTCCTCCTGGATTAGGTAAAACCACACTAGCGCACATCATTGCTAGAGAGCTTGGTGTGAACTTACGCCAAACCAGTGGCCCGGTTCTCGATAGACCTGGTGACCTTGCCGCATTACTGACCAATTTAGAAGCAAACGATGTGCTCTTTATTGATGAGATTCATCGCCTCTCTCCAGTAGTTGAGGAGATTCTGTATCCAGCGTTAGAAGACTACAGCCTGGACATCATGATTGGTGAAGGTCCTGCGGCACGCAGCGTCAAGATTGATCTCAAGCCATTTACCTTGATTGGCGCAACAACACGTGCCGGTATGCTCACCAACCCACTACGTGATCGCTTTGGGATTGTGGCAAGACTCGAGTTCTACACCACTGAAGAGCTCACCAAAATCATTACGCGCTCCGCCAGCTTACTTAAGGCTGATATTGACCCAGAGGGATCAATTGAGATTGCGAAGCGCGCTAGAGGCACTCCACGTATTGCCAATCGCCTATTACGTCGCGTACGTGACTATGCTGAAGTCAAAGGCACGGGCACCATTACTAAAGACATGGCTGATGCAGCATTAAAGATGCTCGATGTCGACCCAAGTGGTTTTGATGTGATGGACAGGAAGCTACTAGAAGCCATCTTGCATAAG
>JBEGUE010000213.1:0-9520 GCA_041179045.1 Pseudomonadota bacterium | reverse complement strand
CCAGAAATGCTGGTGTCTGCCACTCGTCCTGATCCAGTAGCTCCAGCTGCTGGAACAGGAGAGATTTTGATTAAGGTAATCGCAGCTGGAATTAATCGTCCAGACGTTCTACAACGTAAAGGCCATTACCCAGTTCCAGCAGGTGCATCTGACATTCCTGGTCTCGAAGTAGCGGGTGAGATTGTTGGCGGTGACTTAGCTCACGCTGACAATCTGTTTGACCTCAAAGTTGGTGATAAGGTTTGTGCGCTGGTACAGGGTGGCGGTTACGCAGAATTGTGTACAGCCCCTATTGCGCAATGTTTGCCTTATCCAAAAGGATTTACTGATCAAGAAGCAGCATCTTTGCCTGAAACTTTTTACACCGTATGGAGTAATGTCTTCATGCGTGGTGAGTTGTCTGAAGGTGAAACTTTGCTAGTGCAAGGTGGCTCTAGTGGTATTGGCGTCACTGCTATTTTGATTGCAAAAGCTTTGGGTCACAAAGTATTTGTTACTGCTGGTACTGATGAAAAGTGCGCTGCTTGCGTAGCTTTAGGTGCTGACTTGGCAATCAACTACAAGACGCAAGACTTTGCAGAAGAGGTTAAAAAGGCAACCGACGGCAAGGGTGTCAATGTGGTACTCGACATGGTGACCGGTGCTTATGTACAAAAAGAAATTGATTGTTTGGCTGATGATGGCCGTATTGTGATTATTGCGATCATGGGTGGATCAAAGGCCGAGGTGAATACGGGGCAAATTTTGCGTCGCCGTTTAACTATTACTGGTTCCACCTTACGTCCACGTCCAGTCTCATTTAAGAAGCAGATTACTCAACAGTTGCATGCACGTATCTGGCCTTTGCTAGATGCAGGCAAGCTAAAGCCAGTGATTTATAAAACATTCACCTTAGAGCAAGCGGCTGATGCCCATCGTTTGATGGAGTCTTCCGAGCACGTTGGTAAGATTGTTTTGACCGTTTAAGTATTGAGCCAGATTTAATGCGTCCACTCACTGTTATTGGCAACTGGAAAATGAACGGCAGTTATGCAAGCAATGCAGACTGGGTGAAGACTGTTTGCCGTGGTATGGAGCAGGGAATGCCTGCCGGTCGTAAATATGTCGTCTGCGCACCAGCGCCTTATTTGTCACAGTGTGGCGATTTAATTCGTGACTGCTCTTTGG
Organism: Pseudomonadota bacterium; assembly: GCA_041179045.1. GTDB lineage: Bacteria > Pseudomonadota > Gammaproteobacteria > Burkholderiales > Burkholderiaceae > Polynucleobacter. The sequence continues at coordinate 8,353 of JBEGUE010000213.1, read as the reverse complement.
CTTTTTTGAGTTTAGGTGCTCAAGACGCATCAGCTTATTCAGCGGGAGCCTACACAGGCGATATTGCAGCCTCGATGCTCAAAGAGTTGGATTGTGCCTATGTCATTGTGGGTCATTCCGAGCGCCGCCAGTATCACCAGGAGACTGATGAGCAGGTGGCAGAAAAAGCGCTTCAGGTGCTAGATAGCGGCATGATTCCGGTGATCTGTGTTGGCGAGTCTGCGGATGAGCGCAACTCTGGTCGTGAAGTTGAGGTAGTAAGGGGTCAGATTTCAAAGCAAGTGGCCATTTTGCAAGACCGTTTGGCCGATTGTCTGATTGCCTATGAGCCTGTTTGGGCGATTGGTACGGGTAAGGTAGCCAGCGCTCAAATAGCTCAGGACATGCATAGGGCGATTCGATTGCAGTTGGCAGAGTTTGATGAGGATGTAGCTTCCCATGTGGGAATTTTGTATGGCGGCAGCGTCAAGCCTGATAATGCCGTTGAACTATTTGCAATGCCGGATATTGATGGCGGATTGATTGGGGGTGCTTCATTGAATCCTCAAGACTTTTTAGCTATTTGTCAGGCCTAGATTTTTTATTTGGAGATAAGCCATGGAATGGTTTAAGACTTTATTGATCGTGTTACAAGTGATTTCAGCTTTGGCTGTGATCTTGCTGGTGTTACTTCAGCAGGGTAAGGGTGCCGATATGGGAGCCGCTTTTGGTTCTGGATCTTCGGGCAGTCTTTTTGGCGCCAGCGGCTCGGCCAACTTCCTTTCCCACACAACCGCTATCTTTGCGGCAATCTTTTTTGTCTGCACTTTAGGCATTACTTGGATCGGAAATAAAAAGGAAGTCAGCCCTGGAATTCTGTCCGGTACCGTGGCTCCCGTTGCGGCTCCTGTTGTTGTACCAGTGGCCCCAGTTCAAGATCCTACCAAGCCAGCTGTACCAAAGTAAAAAGATGATCTTTTAAACCTTCCCGGCTTCATTTTTGGGTTGGTTTATCGTTGCAATGCAGTAGAATTGACAAGTTTTACAAGATGCCGACGTGGTGAAATTGGTAGACACGCTATCTTGAGGGGGTAGTGGCTTAGGCTGTGCGAGTTCGAGTCTCGCCGTCGGCACCAAATTGTAAAAATTGTAGGGTTTTATGCCCTAAATCAAGGTTTTTTGTAGTGGAGTAATTGATAATTTGTAGCTTCATAGGACTTACCAGACGAACGACTCAGGGCCATTTTGAATCTCGCTAATTACTTTCCCGTTCTGCTTTTTATCCTCGTAGGTATTGGGGTTGGTTTAGTACCCATGTTCCTCGGAAAAATTTTGGCTCCTTCGAAGCCAGATGCGGAAAAACTGTCTCCTTATGAGTGCGGTTTTGAAGCCTTCGAAGATGCGCGTATGAAATTCGACGTGCGCTATTACCTCATCGCTATCTTATTTATCTTATTTGACTTAGAAACTGCATTCCTGTTTCCATGGGGTGTGGCTTTGCGTGACATTGGTTGGTTTGGTTATGCCTCTATGGTGATTTTCCTATTGGAATTCATCGTGGGCTTTGTGTATATCTGGAAAAAGGGCGCTCTCGACTGGGAGTGATCGATATGGCATTAGAAGGCGTTCTCAAAGAAGGATTTGTTACCACTACTGCGGACCAGTTAATTAACTGGACTCGTAATGGTTCTTTATGGCCAATGACATTCGGCCTTGCTTGCTGCGCTGTAGAAATGATGCACGCAGGCGCTTCCCGTTATGACTTGGATCGTTTTGGCGTAGTGTTCCGCCCGTCCCCTCGTCAGTCAGATTTGATGATTGTGGCCGGTACTTTGTGCAATAAGATGGCACCAGCCCTTCGCAAGGTTTACGATCAAATGCCTGAGCCACGCTGGGTGATCTCCATGGGCTCTTGTGCCAATGGTGGTGGTTACTACCATAACTCGTATTCAGTAGTTCGCGGCTGTGACCGCATCGTGCCAGTCGATATTTATGTTCCTGGCTGCCCTCCCACTGCAGAGGCCTTGATCTATGGAATTATTCAGTTGCAATCGAAGATCGCTCGTACCAGCACGATTGCACGGAAGGCTTAAACCATGTCAGATCGTTTAGTTCAACTCGCCGCTAATTTAGAAAAAGTTTTAGGTAAGCGCGCGCAGTCAATTGAAGTCGCCTTGGGTGAAGTAACTGTAGTTGTTAATGCAGGCACCTATTTTGAATCTGCTTTGTTGTTGCGTGATGAGCCTTCATTGGCTTTCGAGCAGCTGATTGATTTGTGTGGCGTAGATTATCAGGACTACCGCGATGGGCAGTGGGGTGGTCAGCGTTTCGGCGTAGTGACACATCTTTTATCTGTAGCCCATAACTGGCGTTTGCGTGTGCGTGTATTTGCATCAGAAGATGCCTACCCAGTAGTCGCTTCTCTCACACCAGTATGGGCTTCGGCCAATTGGTTTGAGCGTGAGGCATTTGACCTGTACGGTATTTTGTTTGATGGCCATGAAGACTTGCGTCGCATCCTGACTGATTATGGTTTCATCGGTCATCCATTTAGAAAAGATTTCCCAATCTCTGGCAACGTAGAGATGCGTTATGACCCAGAGCTAAAGCGTGTGGTGTATCAGCCAGTCACAATCGAAGCGCGTGAAATCACACCACGTATCGTGCGTGAAGAGCAGTACGGAGGCTCGGTTTAAGTCATGGCACAAATTAAGAACTACACCCTCAACTTTGGCCCTCAACATCCTGCGGCACACGGCGTATTGCGTCTGGTGCTCGAACTTGACGGCGAAGTGATTCAGCGTGCTGATCCGCATATTGGTTTATTGCACCGCGCTACAGAAAAATTAGCAGAGACACGTACTTGGATTCAGAACGTTCCTTATATGGATCGCCTGGACTATGTATCTATGATGGCAAACGAGCATGCCTACGTGATGGCGATTGAGAAGTTGCTGCAAGTAGATGTGCCTTTGCGCGCTCAATACATTCGCGTGATGTATGACGAGTTAACCCGTTTGCTCAATCACCTCTTGTGGATTGGTTGCCATGGTTTGGACGTTGGTGCGATGGCCGTGTTCTTGTATGCCTTCCGCGATCGTGAAGATATTTTTGATATGTACGAAGCCGTTTCAGGCGCTCGTATGCATGCTGCCTACTACCGTCCAGGTGGCGTTTATCGCGATCTACCAACGCAGATGGCGCAGTTCTCAAAGTCTAAGATTCGTAGTGCTTCTGCAATCAAGCGTTTAAATGAAAACCGTAGCGGCACTTTGCTTGATTTCATTGAGCAATTCTCAAATGGTTTTGATGCCAACGTTGATGAGTATTGCAATCTCTTAACCGATAACCGTATTTGGAAACAGCGTCTAGTTGGTATTGGTGTTGTCTCTCCTGAGCGCGCTTTGCAACTTGGCTTCACGGGCCCCATGTTGCGTGGCTCTGGTATCGAGTGGGACTTGCGCAAGAAGCAGCCTTACGAAACTTACGACAAGCTCGACTTTGATATTCCAGTTGGCGTCAATGGCGACTCTTATGATCGCTATCTAGTACGTATGGAAGAGATGCGCCAATCTAACCGCATCATTAAACAGTGCGTAGCATGGCTCAAAGCAAATGACGGCCCTGTCATGAGTGATAACCATAAAGTGTCCCCACCAAATCGGGTAGACATGAAGACGAATATGGAAGAGTTGATTCACCACTTCAAACTCTTTACTGAGGGTATACACGTTCCTGATGGTGAGGCTTACTCTGCTGTTGAGCATCCAAAAGGTGAGTTTGGAATTTACTTAATCTCAGATGGCGCAAACAAGCCATACCGCATGAAGATTCGTGCACCTGGTTTTGTGCACCTTTCTGCAATGGATGAGATGTCCCGTGGCCACATGTTGGCTGATGCTGTAACTATTATTGGAACCCAAGATATTGTGTTCGGGGAGATTGACCGCTGATACAGCGCGCCAAGGATGAATTCATGACAACAACTCTTCAGCTATCTGACAAAACGCTCGCAGACATTGCGCGCAATGTCGCTAAATATCCCCCAGAGCAAAAGCAGTCTGCCGTGATGGCTGCTCTGATTGCCGCTCAAACTGAGGTAGGTTGGGTTTCACCAGAGGTGATTGAAACAGTCGCACAAATTTTGGAAATGCCAACCATTGCAGTTGACGAAGTGGCCACTTTTTACAATATGTATGACACCAAAAAAATTGGTAAATACAAGCTAGTGATTTGTACAAACTTGCCTTGCCAGTTAAGCCATGGTGAAACTGCTGCAACGCATTTAAAAGAAACCCTTGGTATTGGTTACAACGAGACAACTCCTTGCGGCACCTTCACCTTAAAAGAGGGTGAGTGTATGGGTGCTTGCGGTGACTCTCCCGTGCTGTTGGTAAATAACAAGCGCATGTGTAGTCATATGAGTAATGAAAAGATTGATGCTCTATTGAGCGAACTCCGTGCAGAAGGGAAGGCAGCATGACCAGCTTGCACGATAGGCACATTAAGCCTTTGATTCTGGCGGGATTAAATGGCGAGAATTGGCGTTTAAAAGATTACGAAAGCCGTGGCGGTTATCAACAGCTGCGTCGCATCATCAATGACAAGATTGCGCCTGATGCCATCATTGCTGAATTAAAAGCATCATCATTACGTGGTCGCGGAGGCGCAGGCTTCCCAACTGGATTGAAGTGGAGCTTTATGCCCCGTCAGTTCCCTGGCCAAAAATATTTAGTTTGTAATAGCGATGAAGGTGAACCGGGTACATTTAAAGACCGTGACATCATGCGCTACAACCCACATGCTTTGATTGAAGGCATGATTATTGGTGCCTACACTATGGGCATCTCTGTGGGCTACAACTATATCCACGGTGAAATTTGGGAAGTCTATTCTCGCTTTGAAGAGGCGCTTGAAGAAGCCCGTGCTGCCGGATATCTCGGTGACAAAATTATGGGAAGTGATTTCAACTTCCAGTTACATGCTTCTCCAGGTTGGGGTGCTTATATCTGCGGTGAAGAAACTGCACTCTTAGAGTCGCTTGAAGGTAAGAAGGGCCAGCCACGCTTTAAGCCGCCTTTCCCTGCCAGTTTTGGTTTGTATGGCAAGCCAACAACGATTAACAACACTGAAACATTTGCTGCTGTGCCATTCATTATGGCAATTGGTGGTCCAGCGTATTTAGAGTTGGGCAAGCCCAATAACGGTGGTACGAAGATTTTCTCTATCTCTGGCGATGTGACCTATCCAGGTAATTATGAAATTCCATTGGGCACACCATTTGCTGAGTTACTCAAGCTTGCTGGTGGCATGCGTGATGGCATTCCATTGAAGGCTGTGATTCCTGGTGGATCCTCAGCTCCAGTGATTCCGGGTGCAGAGATGATGACGCTCACCATGGATTACGACAGCATTGCAAAAGCGGGTTCCATGTTGGGATCTGGCGCAGTGATCGTCATGAATGAAACACGCTGCATGGTTCGCGCCTTAGAGCGCCTGTCCTATTTCTATCACGAAGAATCTTGTGGTCAGTGCACTCCATGTCGTGAAGGCACTGGTTGGTTATGGCGCATCGTGAGTCGTATTGAGCGCGGCGAAGGCCGTCCAGAGGATTTGGATTTATTAAATGATGTAGCAGCCAATATTCAAGGTCGTACGATTTGTGCCTTGGGTGATGCAGCTGCTATGCCGGTTCGTGGCATGTTAAAGCATTACATGGATGAATTTGTGTATCACGTAGAACATAAGCGCTGCTTAGATTCTGTTAAACCTTTATAAGACATTGAGCACGGGACATCTTAAAGTGAGCATGGTTGAAATCGAATTAGATGGTAAGTTGGTAGAGGTTCCGCAAGGTTCGATGGTGATGCACGCCGCGAATAAGCTTGATACATATATTCCGCACTTCTGCTATCACAAGAAATTATCTATTGCAGCTAACTGCCGTATGTGCCTGGTAGAAGTAGAAAAAGCACCGAAACCATTGCCAGCTTGCGCAACACCAGTGACGCAAGGCATGAAGGTATTTACGCATTCTGCCAAAGCAGTTGAAGCTCAGCGTTCTGTAATGGAGTTCCTCCTCATCAACCATCCTTTAGATTGCCCAATTTGTGATCAAGGTGGTGAGTGCCAGTTACAGGATTTAGCGGTTGGTTACGGTAAATCGAATTCACGCTACGAAGAAGAGAAGCGTGTCGTATTTCATAAGAATGTAGGACCACTCATCTCCATGCAGGAGATGACCCGTTGTATTCACTGCACCCGCTGTGTCCGTTTTGGCCAAGAAGTTGCTGGCGTGATGGAATTGGGTATGGTCAACCGTGGTGAGCATTCTGAGATCACTACTTTTGCCGGTCAAACCATTGATTCCGAGTTATCTGGAAACATGATTGATATTTGTCCGGTAGGCGCCTTAACAAGCAAGCCATTTCGTTACGCAGCGCGTACTTGGGAATTGGGGCGTAAGCGGTCAGTAAGTCCGCATGATAGCCTTGGCGCTAACACCACCGTTCAAACAAAATCCAACAAAGTGATGCGTGTCGTCGCCTTAGAAAACGATGCAATTAACGAATGCTGGATTAGTGACCGTGATCGCTTTGCTTACGAAGGTTTGAATAGCGCAGATCGTATAACAACACCGATGGTGAAGCAGGGTGGTCAGTGGCTTGAGACCGATTGGCAATCCGCAATGGATTACGTTGCCCACTCGCTCAAAACCATTTCCTCTGAGGGTGGCCCCCAAGCAGTTGCTGCTTTAGCGCATCCAATCTCTAGCACTGAAGAGTTGTACCTCCTCCAGAAGATGATTCGTGGTTTAGGTTCTAATCAAGTTGAGACTCGCTTACGTCAAACTGACGTCAAAGGTTCTGCATCTGCCCCATGGTTGGGTATGCCGATTAGTAAATTAAGTGACTTAGATCGTGTTTTGGTCATCGGTAGTTTCTTGCGCAAAGAGCAGCCATTGATTGCTGCGCGTATACGCACTGCAGCTAAACGTAGTTTGCAAGTTTCACGTATCGATGCGGGTGGCGATGATTGGTTAATTCCTGCGATCAGTATTGCTGCTACTCCAAGTGTATGGCTCAATACATTAAGCGAAGTTGCATTGGCAGTAGCCAAGGCTAAATCTGTTTCTGCCCCAACAGGCACGCCTAACTTACCGGTGTCTGCTACTGCGCAAAAGATTGCGGATAGCTTGCTTTCTGGTACAGCTACTTCAGTATTGCTGGGCTCTGCTGCAATCGCACATCCACAAGCATCTGATTTGCATGTCTTGGCGCAATTTATTGCTGAGCAAACCGGGGCAACTTTGGGTTTCTTGCCAGTTGGCGGTAACGCTGTTGGTGCTAGTTTGGTAAATGCTAACGGCGCTGGTGTTGAATCAGTCTTGTCTGGTGAGCGTCGTGCTGTGATCTTGATGAATATTGAGCCAGATGCGGACCTGCCAAATCCTGCACAAGCGCGAGCTGCTTTGGCTAAAGCTAATACAGTGATTGCCTTAAGCGCCTACAAGAGTGCCGATCTTCTAGAGGTGGCTGATGTCATTCTGCCGATCTCCACATTTACAGAAACAGTATCAAGCTTTGTTAATGCTGAAGCTCGCACGCAAACTATTCAGCCTGCCGTAAAACCTTTGGGTGATTCTCGTCCAGCATGGAAGGTCCTTCGTGTTTTGGGCGGATTGCTGAATTTAGATGGCTTCCTCTACAACATGCCTGAAGAGGTATTGGGTGAAGCGCTTGGTGAAAATTATTGCACTAAGTTGTCAAATCAATCTACAGCTTCTGGTTTAACTATTGGCAATGTAGGTTCATCAACTGGCTTAGAGCGCATATCTGACGTTGGTATCTATGCTGGCGATCAAATCGTACGTCGTTCATCTGCATTGCAATTGACGCGTGATGCTAAGCGTGGCAATCAAGTGGGATTAGGTCAAGCACTCTTCAATGAGTTGGGCTTGAAAGATGGCGATGCTGTGCGAGTGACCCAGGCTGGTCAATCCGTAGACTTGCCTGCGACATTGGAAGCAAACCTAGCTCAGGGTGCTGTCAGAATCTCGGCAGGCACTATGGCCAGCGCTCAATTGGGATCGATGTTCGGTTCTGTAACTGTTAGTAAGGCATAAGGGACAAGATGGATAATTTCTTGAACCTCGTTACCACCCAGGGTGAAGCAATCTTTGGTTCACTATGGCCACTCGTTTGGGCTTTGGTGCGTATTGTGATCATCGTATTGCCGATGTTTGCTGCGGTTGCTTATATGACTCTTTGGGAGCGTAAGTTAATCGGCTGGATGCATATCCGTCTTGGACCGAACCGTGTTGGTCCTTTGGGATTACTGCAACCGATTGCCGATGCCTTGAAGCTCTTGATGA
>JBEGUE010000212.1:0-3873 GCA_041179045.1 Pseudomonadota bacterium | reverse complement strand
GTTTTCCTGCGTCGCCAAATACCTCAAAGAGTAGTTCTGAACAACCGTTCACTACTAAGTGTTGCTCTGTAAATTCAGAAGTCGAATTGACTAAACCCATCACTTTAACTATGCGCTTTACTTTATCCAGTGAGCCCAGGTGATTTTGTAGTGTGGCAATGAGATCAATCGCAATGGATTTCGCTGCAGCCTTACCGGTTTCGGTGTCCATATCAAGACCTAGTTTTCCAACCCAGGGCTTGCCATTTTGCTTGGCAATATGGCCCGATAAAAAAACGGTGTTGCCAGTCGTTGCAGCCATGACATAGGCGGCAGCAGGTGGTCCAGGCGGAGGTAAGTCAATACCAAGGGTTTTCAGGCGATCGCTAATGTGATTTGTCATAGAGTCTTTGGAAAAAATAAAAAATAAAAAATAAAGAAAAAAGAAAAAAGAAAAAAGAAAATAAAGAAGGTTGATATAAATACTACTGGATTACTTGGATAGCTGACGCATGGCATTCTCAAGGCCGTTTAGGGTCACAGGATACATGCGGTCTTTCATGAGACCTTTCATGATGTCGATCGATTGTCGATATTGCCACACTGATTCTGGCTCTGGATTGAGCCAAGCAAAGTGAGGGAAGTGGGCAATGAGGCGATTAATCCACGCTGCACCAGTTTCTCGATTGTTGTACTCGACCGATCCATTGGGGCTCAGAATCTCATAAGGAGACATAGTGGCATCCCCAATGAAAATCAGCTTGTAGTCGGGACCATACTTGTTAATGATGTCTTGGGTTGCGGTAACTTGATCGCGTCTGCGGCGATTACTTTGCCAGAGATGTTCATAAACGCAATTATGAAAGTAGTAATACTCTAAGTGCTTAAATTCTGTTTTGACCGCCGTAAACAATTCAGAGATACGCGCAATGTGGTCATCCATTGATCCACCCACATCCATCAGCAATAAGACTTTGACTTGGTTGTGACGTTCGGGACGCATTTGGATGTCGAGCATTCCCGCATTTGCAGCAGTGGAGTGAATGGTCTTATCAAGATCTAACTCCAGATTTGAGCCTTCTCTGGCAAAGCGCCGTAAGCGACGTAAAGCCATCTTGATATTTCGTGTCCCCAGGCTGAGATCACTGTCATAGTCTTTGAATTCTCGTGCCTCCCAGGCTTTGATAGCCGTGCGATTCCCTGCGCTCTCGCCACCAATCCGAATTCCTTCTGGGTGGAAACCGCTATGCCCAAAGGGTGATGAACCACCTGCGCCAATCCATTTTTTACCACCACCATGCCATTCTTTTTGCTCTTTCAAAAGCTCTTGAAGACGCTTTTGTAAAGCCTCGGGCCCACCTAACTTTTTGAGTGCCGCTTTTTCTTCTTCGGTTAATACGCGTTGTAATTTTTTCTCAAGCCAGTCCAAAGGAATATCAGGGGCAAGCGCGATGATCTTTTCTACACCATTAAAGTAGGAGCCAAACACTTGATCAAAGCGATCAAAATGCTGCTCATCCTTGACTAGGGTCATTCGAGCTAGTTGATAAAACTCATCAATCGAAGGTTCAATAACACCTTCCTTTAGAGCTTCTAGCAGCGTTAAAAATTCCCGAACGGAAACAGGCGCCTTGGCCTCTTTGAGATTCAGAAAGAATTGAATCAACATGCTTCAGTTATTAAAGTATTGACTTGTCAGATCAGCGATGATTTCGGTTCATCATCACCAAACGCTCAAAGAGATGAATATCTTGCTCGTTTTTAAGCAGCGCTCCATGCAGTGGAGGAATCGTAATTTTGTCATCACCGCTATGCAGAGCCTCAGCCGGAATATCTTCTGCAAGCAGTAGCTTTAACCAATCAATCAGTTCAGAAGTAGAGGGTTTCTTTTTTAAGCCTGGTAATGAGCGGATTTGATAAAAAGACTGAAGTGCCGCTTCCAATAAATCTTGCTTGATGTTTGGGTGGTGGACATCAACAATGCTCTGCATTGTTCCTGCGTCTGGAAAGGAGATGTAGTGAAAGAAGCAGCGACGCAAAAATGCGTCTGGTAATTCTTTTTCATTATTTGAGGTGATGATGACAAGAGGGCGATGTTTTGCTTTGATTAACTCACGCGTTTCATATACGTAGAACTCCATGCGATCGATTTCCCGTAGGAGGTCGTTTGGAAATTCAATATCAGCTTTATCAATCTCATCAATTAATAAAACAACGGGTTCATTAGCTTCAAATGCCTGCCAAAGGACGCCCTTAACAATGTAATTACGAATGTCATTGACCTTTTCATCGCCTAGCTGGGAGTCCCTTAATCGGCTAACGGCGTCGTATTCATAAAGGCCTTGTTGCGCCTTGGTGGTCGATTTAATGTGCCATTGCATTAGCGGCATATTCAGGGCTGCAGCCACTTCCTCGGCCAGCATGGTTTTACCTGTTCCTGGCTCTCCTTTTATTAGTAAAGGGCGCTGAAGTTGTATTGCGGCATTGACAGCCAATTTCAGGTCATCAGTAGCTACATAGTTTTGCGAGCCATCGAAGCGGGATTGGATCTTAGTCATGGTGAGGGCAATCAATTTGTCTATGGATAGCCTTCAAGTATAGGTAAAAGGATCGCTATTCTCAGTGTTTTTACTCATTTCAAGGGGTGAAAACGGGGTATCTTGGCTCGTCTCCGCTATACTCTTTCCAAATTGATTTGAATCAAACACGTTAATAATGATTTCTATGAAAAAACACCTCATTCTTTCCCAATTGACCCTCTGCGCTGGCTTGGCTTTTGCCGGATTCTCAGCACAAGCTCAAGACGTTAAAGGTTCTGCCCAAGCTGGTCAGGGCAAGGTTTGGCTCTGCATCGGTTGTCACGCCATTCCCGACTACCGTGCTGACTATCCTTTGGTATACAAGGTTCCCATGATTGGCGGTCAAAATGCTGCCTACATTGCTAGCTCCTTAGCCGCATACAAAAAAGGTGAAAGAAAGCATCCAACCATGCGTTCTATCGCGGGTAGCTTGTCTGATCAAGACATGGCCGATCTCGGCGAATACTATGCTGCGCAAACTGCCAGCTCACCAAATAACCCATTGAAGTGATATTTAGAGGCACGTTTATGAAATTCGCACTAATTACCGCCATTTTGTTGTCTAGTATTGGTTTAGCTCAAGCAGCTAGTGCCGAAAAAGGTCAGGCACTTGTAGAGAAGGGCAACTGCGCTTCCTGCCACGGTGCCGGGCTCAATGCGCCTATCTTGCCTGTTTATCCAAAGTTGGCTGGCCAGCATGCCGACTACCTTTACTACGCTTTGCGTGCCTACCAAGTTGGTGGCTCCAATCCGCAGTTTGGCCGTAACAATGCAGTAATGTCTTCTCAGGCCAAGCCTTACAGCGACGCCGATCTTCACGACATGGCTGCTTATATTGCTAAATTGCCTGGAAACTTTGTTATCAAAAAGTAAATTGCTTACTTAGATCCAAATTAAAAGGCTTAGGTTCATCTCCTAAGCCTTTATTCTTTGTAGGTTTTGTTGTTCATCCCTATTTTGTCGCTTCAAGTCCTCTAGCCAGGTGTTTGCGCATCGCTAGCTCGGCTGCTAAGGGGTCTCTTTTCAGAATGGCTTGAAGAATCTCCCGGTGCTCAAGCAGGGAACTTAACAGTCGTCCACCTCTAGTTAATGAATCTCGCCTTTGCAACTTGAGCACCTTACGCAGGTCATCAATTACGCCATTCATCCACTTATTTCCAGCTATTTCCTGGATCAAGTTATGAAATTTGACGTTAATTTCAAAAAACTGTTCGATATCGCGATCTGCAGCAGCTTTTTCTAGGCGGTGGTGTAGATCGTCTAACTGGGTTAGCTCAGCCTCAGTAGCATTTATTGCTGTCTCTTTTGCGGCCTG
>JBEGUE010000211.1:0-3257 GCA_041179045.1 Pseudomonadota bacterium | reverse complement strand
GTTCTGGAGGTTTATCGCCTGCACCTTCTATTCTTGAGGGCATTTACGCTTGGGGCTGGGCTCACAACATCTGGGCAGATAGCTTGGGTTAAAAAGTATTTACGCTCATTAAAAAAGAGGCCTCGGCCTCTTTTTTAATAGCTACAGCGATTTACCCATCTCAGTAATTCGCTTACGCCTTCGCTTGCTAATGAACAAGAAAGTCATTGCCACCACCGGGGCAGCGATAGCAGCAATAATCTCCGGGTGAATGGCAAGGCCAGCCTCTTTTCCACCCTTAGCCATATAAGCAAGCAAACTCACTGCATAGTAAGTTAATACCAGCACGGATAGACTCTCAACAGTTTCCTGTAAGCGCAATTGCAAGCGCGCTCGCTGGTCCATACTAGCCAGTAATTTTTGCGTCTGTTCTTCATTCACGAATTCAATACGCGTTCTCAAAGTTTGTGTTGTCCTTGAAATTCGGTCAGATAATTCTTTTAATCTACGCTGAGTCCAAATACAAGTTCCCATCGCCGGCTGAAAACGTCTATCCATAAACTCTGAGAGAGACTGCACACCCGGAATCGGAGACTCTGCTAGCTCGTATAAGTTTTTATTCAGCAATTGGCTATAAGCCTCAGATGCAGTAAAACGCAATCCATATCCGGAGATCCATTGCTCAGCTCTTGAGGCTAGGTTAGAGAGCTCACCTAAAAATTGGCCATCTTTTTCGGTATGTACCCCTGGCTCAGTTTGTAACTGAGAAATATTTTTAGATAAATCTGCTAATTCTGACTCTGCAGTTCTGAGTGGCATCGAGAGACTCTTCGCTACCGGAAAAGCGATCATGGCTGCCATTCGATAAGTTTCAGCCTCAGCGATTGCGCGTGCTACGCGACCAGCTTGGCGTGAACCCAAAATATCGTGCGGAATAAAGTAAGAGATAAAACCATCTTCATCCAAACGTAAATCGGTCCACAACTGAGCCTTCTTACTAGATAGGATATAACTCCCCAGCACGGTATTACCGCTAAAGATGGAGGATACTTCTTGAGCCTCCGCAAAGAGAGGGCGATGCTCAAATGTAAGATCTAGCGCAGAAATTCTTTCGCCGCCAGCCTCAACAATAGTGGGGCAGCCTAGACTTTGAAGCAACACATCTAAACTCTTTTCCAGAGCGAGGCGCGACTCCAGTAATGGTCCAGTAATTTTGATAGGGTTGTGCGTAATAGCCGCAATGGTTGCAAACTCGCCATGCAACTCCCATTTAATTAGCACCCTCTCCGGCTCAGGCGCCAGAGTCAACATCTTAAAGGAGTGGTCCTGCTGATGATCATTTGGACTGCCTAAGGCGATGCTGAGCTTTTGAATCCACTCGATTTGAGTCTGACGAGAGCCCGCATCAAGTAAAAAGGATTGCGATAGCACTCTTTCATTTGGCCAAAGCGCAATGGGTGGACGCGCATGCACTTCTTCATGCAATTGTTTTCGAGCGGGATGATCGTAAGGTTTCATATGGCTTGGCTTGGTTGAATAGGTATGCTTAAACTATACGCCAACAGCACTCTCTTGGGATTGATATGGATGCACACCCCGATTGAGGCAGTTACGGACATAGTCTATGCTGGTGCGTAAGGCGTAATAATCGCCAGACATACTTTTAGAGACTTTCAACTGCAATGCCTCATACTCAAGTAAGTCCAATTTCTTCAGATATTCATCTTTTACTTCTGGCAGAAAGTTTTCAGTGAGTTCTCGCTCGTAGTTCTTAAGAGTGCCATACAACTTATCAATTTTTCGCTTCATGCGCTTATTCCGATAACCCGGCAAAGTGAGTAAGACCGGATAAGCCAGTGCGCAGAATGGCAGAAGTACAAAGATCAGGCGATTTACTAACTCAGCCAACCAGAACGGTAGATAGGTCATCAATAAAGGAGAGCCATTTTTTTCATAGTGCAAAGCTACAGGGCTTTCTGGTAAGCCTGTATGTTTAAAAGATGGAAATTCGCCATGCTCGGAAAAGAAGCTGGACTTTCCATTAATCTCGCGGGCAGCCTCTAAAAATAAAAACTGAAGCGCCGGATGCATTCTGTCATCAATCAGTAAATTGGTAGTTGAAGCCATCAACTTAATATCTCTAGGGGGGAAATTCCGCGCTAAGCTAAATGAGCCTGCAGGGACATTGAGTATTTGCATGTATGGCAGCAAGCGCGCATAAGCCTCAGCACGATCAAAGGCAATTAAATGTAAGTTGGGATCCTTTAGTAATTTCTGGACATTCGGAGCCTCGTAGGCATCCACAATGAACGCCGCATCGATTGCGCCTTTTTGCAAAGCTTCAACTGATTGAGAACCAGAGAGATGCAAAAAATGGGACCCCTCTTCAAAGCCATTGGCTCTCAAGATATGCATTGCTTGTGCATAGGTCCCGCTACCCTTCACACCAACGGACATTCTGGAATTCAGAAAGAAGTTGGCACGAGCTTTAATTGCCTGGAAATCATTCACCTTGATCTCTGGGCCACGGTAAAACAACCAAATTGGGTCATATGAAATCGTGCCAAGAGATTCAACCCCAGTAACCTCATGAGGATTGAACGCGCCTGCTTGCACGAAGGCTGCCTGAACTGGATCCTTGCGATCAACTAAGTGCGCCACATTTTCCTCGGCACCCTTTGTTGGGAGCAATTCAAGAGTAATACCTTTTTTATCAAAAAAAGCAGCGTACTTTTTTCCTAAGGTGTCGTATGAGCCCCCAGGCTGACCAGTTGCCATCACAACATATCTTGGTGGTGGCGGATCTGCGTACCACCACACTCCGAGCAAGACCAATAGAAGAATGGCTAAGATCGGCCAAGCCTCTCTGAGGAACTGAGAAAAATCATTCCACTTTTCCTGCGCGGTTTCATACAGCCCGAGGTAGGTTTCTTTAATGTCTTGTTTGATACTTCCCATGGAAGGCCAATCAGCAAATATGTCAAAAGCTAATGATAATGTGCTTATTACCTACCAGAAAAGACTCTGTTCATGCAAACCCTCCGAAAAGCTCAAGAACGCGGCTACGCTGATCATGGCTGGCTTAAAAGCTTCCACTCCTTCTCTTTTGCGGGCTATCACGACCCCCTATTTATGGGATGGGGCAATTTAAGGGTAATTAATGAGGATCGGGTAGCTGCAGGCATGGGTTTTGGCAAACACGGCCACCGCAATATGGAAATCATCAGCTATGTTTTAGCTGGTGAATTGGCGCATGAAGACAGCATGGGAAATATCAA
>JBEGUE010000210.1:0-9308 GCA_041179045.1 Pseudomonadota bacterium | reverse complement strand
GAGAAACCACGACGCTTCAAACCTTCCACATTAATGCCATGGGGAGAAGCTTTATCTCCAGCTGCAATCACAAACGGTGGAATGTCTTGAACTAATGCAGAGGCACCACCCAACATAGCGTGTTGACCAATACGAACAAATTGATGCACACCAGACATACCACCCATGATCGCCCAGTCGCTTACCTTCACGTGACCAGCAATTTGTGCATTGCTTGAGAAAATCGTATGGTTACCAATTTGGCAGTCATGTGCAATGTGCACATAAGCCATGATCCAATTGTCATCACCAATTCTGGTGATGCCCTCATCCTGCGATGTACCCGTATGAATGGTGGTGAACTCACGAATGGTGTTGCGATCTCCAATAATCAACTGGGTAGGTTCACCACGGTATTTCATATCCTGGGGAGCGCCGCCAATTGCAGCAAAGTGAGCAAAGTTGTTTTCTTTGCCGACCGTGGTGTAACCCTCGATCACTGTGTGGGAACCAATCTTGCAAGCAGCACCAATTTTGACGTTTGGCCCAATAACAGAGTACGGGCCAATCTCTACGTCGCTGGCAATCTCCGCTTTACTATCAACTACAGCAGTCGCATGAATCCGAGTCATTACGCACCTTTCGTACGAACGGCACAAGTGATATTCGCTTCGGCAGCCAACTCGCCATCTACTGTCGCTTGCACTTGGAACTTATAGATACCAGCACGTTCACGCTCTAACTTAGCCGTCATAATCAATTGATCGCCAGGCAATACCGGCTTCTTAAAGCGTGCACCATCAATGCCAGCGAAGTAATAAACCGCATTTTCTTCACGCACTTCAGAAAAAGTCAGGAGCGCTGCAGTTTGGGCAAGCGCCTCAATAATCAACACTCCCGGCATGACCGGAAAATCTGGAAAGTGCCCCTGAAAGAATGGCTCATTCATAGTGACATTCTTCAGTGCGGTAATGCTTTGACGAGGCTCAATCTCCAATACGCGATCAACCAATAGAAATGGATAGCGATGTGGCAGCAACTTCAAAATTTGATTGATGTCGATGGCGATAGGTTTACTCATGTATTTACCTGCTAAATAAAGTTTCTAGATTTTGTAATATGGAGATATCGCTACTTAGCTTTATCTAATAATCTTAAGCGTTGACGGATTTTATCCAGACCTCGCAAAATTGCTGCGTTTTTTTCCCAAGCGCTATGGAGCATTGAAGGGTAAACGCCTGTGTAATGCTGCCCCGGCTCAGTAATCGAACGAATAATTGAGGTATTACCTGACACCGTTGTTCTGTCTGCAATGGTGAGGTGGCCAGCGAAATTTGCTGCGCCACCAATAATACAAAAGTTGCCAATCTTGGTACTTCCAGAAATAGCAGCACAACCAGCAATCACACAACAATTGCCCACCACTACGTTGTGAGCAATTTGAACTTGGTTGTCAATCTTGGTGCCATTGCCGATGATGGTGTCGCTCATGGCGCCACGATCGATTGTGCTTGACGCACCCACCTCGACATCATTGCCGATAACAACCGCACCCGTTTGCGGGATTTTCACCCACTCAGCACCAGTGGCCGAAAAATCAGGGGCGAATCCAAAACCGTCCGCACCAATCACAGCACCGCTATGGATAATGCATCGCTCACCAATAGTAGTCTCTGAATAAATAGAAATATTTGGGTAAATCAATGTATCACTGCCAATACTGGAATTTCTAGCAACTGAAGTGTTGCCCAATAAGGTGACACGCTCACCTAATTTAACGCCAGGGCCAATTTGGACGAATGGTCCGATATGACAGGAAGCAGGAATAACTACAGAAGGATCAATTGCTGCACTAGAGTGGATTCCTGGCGTATAGACAGGTGCGGAAGCCTTAGCAAAGTGCTGCGCCATTCTGGCAAATGTAGCATAAGGATTTTTAGAGACAAAAAATACTCGCCCTGCCGATTGGTCTCCAGGGTTCACCTGGAGAAAATCTAAATCTGCCTTGCTGACAATCAAACCACCTGCAGCACTATCACTAGCCTGCTGGCGATACAGTGGATTCGAAAGAAAGGAGATTTGGCTTACTTGTGCTCGCTCGAGAGGGGCGAGGCCTTGGAGCGTGATGGAGCCATCCCCCACCAAGCTTACTTGAAACTGTTCGGCCAGCTCGATGGCGGTGGGCATAAAACTTACTTAAGACTATTCAAAGCCTTGATGACATCATCAGTAACATCAACCTTAGGGTTAGCATAGGCTGGATCTTGAATGATGACATCAATTTTTCTTTGGTCAGCAATCTGCTTGAGGGCTTGATTAGCTTTTTCAGCAATCTTAGCGCGCTCTTCAAAGTTACGCTGATTGAGATCCTCAGTGTACTCACGTTGTTTGCGTTGCAATTCACGATCTTGGTCGGCCAATTCACGCTGACGACGTGAACGCTCGGCTTCAGACATGACCGCTGAATCACGATCTAACTTTTCTGCAGCAGATTTAATTTTTTGGGCGCTATCACGAATTTCGTTTTGGCGTTTTGTGAACTCATTCTGGAGCTTAGTCTGGCTAGCCTTAGCCATATTGGATTCGTTGAATACTTTTTCAACGTTGACGGCAGCAACCCGAGTTCCAGCATCTTGTGCCAATGCCGATGGCAAAGCAATGAGTGCTGAAACAGCAATTAAGCCGAACTGAATCCACTTGGAAGATTGATGAAGCTTCATAAAACTTTCCTTAAACAATTAAAACGCTGTACCCACTTGGAACTGCAATCGTTGAACGTTATCCGTCGGTAATGATTTGATCGGAATACCATAACTGAACTTTAGTGGGCCCAGTGGTGATATCCATGATAAACCCAAGCCGTAAGAATATCGTAAGACGAGATTTATATTTTCGTTATAGACATTACCACCGTCTACGAAACCAAATAATCGCAGGGTTTTATCCACCCCAGAGCCCGGAACTGGCACCGTGTATTCCACATTATTTACGATTTTTGACTGTCCGCCGGTAGGCTGATAGCGACCCAGATAGGAGTTGTAATAAGTGGGTCCAAGTGAGCCAGGGGAGTAGCCACGAACCGAGCCGATACCGCCTACATAATAGTTTTTAGTAATCGGAAACGGATTATTGCCGTAAGCCTCGCCGTAACCCAGCTCCCCGTTGTAGGACAGAATATTGCCTTTTGAGAAGGAGTGGTATTTCTGGTATTGGCCAAATATACGATAGAAAGTCATATTTCCAACAGGAGTTCCCACCTCGGCATTCAACTGCTGCAAGGAACCAGTGGATGGAATTAAAGCGCTATCGCGACCATCACGTGACCAGCCTACGGTGACGGGTACGTTATAAGTAGTCAATGTGGCAGGATATCCTGGTGAAGCTACTCCGTAACTCATCGCATAATTTAAATATGGGATAGGAGTGTTGTTTGTAGTCTGAATCTGAAACGCTTCTATACCTGTTCCAAAGAAGACCCGGTCAACCTCTGTGTATGGAACACCGAATTTAACGTTGCTACCAACAGACTTAATTTGATAATTAGGATCGCCGACGTAATACAGGGGCTTAGATGATCTGTAGTACAGATCGGTATAACGACTGATGCCATCCTCAGTGAAATAAGGGTCATAGTTCGACAGCGCCAAACTCTGATTAATTTTGCCCAAAGACATATTTAAACCAACTGCGGTACCAGTACCAAAAGCATTCTCCTGATTGATACCAGCAGAGAGAATCAATTTTTCAGTTGAAGAAAAGCCCGCACCAATCGTGACGGCGCCGGTTGGCTTTTCAGATACCTTCACGTTAACGTCAACTTGATCAGGGGACCCAGGAACATCCTGAGTAGACACATCAGTCTCTGTGAAATAGCCCAAACGACCTAAGCGTTTTTTGGAGAGGTCAATCTTTTCGCTATCGAACCAAGAACTTTCAAACTGGCGCATCTCACGACGAACTACCATGTCGCGAGTCTTCGCATTACCGGTGATATTGACTTGACGCACATAAACGCGTCGACCAGGATCAACCACCAGAGTTAAATCCACTTCGCTTAATTCACGACGAATATCTGGCTGTGGGTTGATAGTTGCAAACGCATAGCCATATGAACCCAGAATTTCAGCAATCGCTTTAGTACTATCAGTCAACTTAGCAGATGAGAAGGTATCGCCCGCCTTGAGACTTACCAGCTGAATTAACTCAGCATCTTTGCCCAACAAGTCTCCAGCTAAACGCACATTTTTTACAGTGAACTTATTACCTTCACGAATACTCACCGTGAGGTAAATGCCTTTTTTGTCCGGAGTAATAGAAACCTGAGTAGATTCGATGACAAACTCAAGATAACCACGGTTAAGGTAATAAGAGCGGATATTCTCTAAGTCAGCAGTGAGCTTTTGCTTAGAGTACAAATTATCTTTGCTGTACCAAGAAAGCCATCCGCCTGTCTTCAGCTGCATCTCGCTTTTGAGAGTGCTCTCGCTAAAGACGTTATTACCGATAAAGTTAATCTCTTGGATCTTGGCTACAGGGCCTTCATCGATATTGAAGTAAATCGCTACTTGATTACGCTCTACCGGGGTAACAGTTGCAACCACCTCAGCGGCATACATACCCTTACCAATATACTGACGCTTGAGTTCTTGCTCCGCTTTATCAATCAGGGCTTTGTCATAGAAGCGGGCTTCAGCTACGCCTACTGCCTTTAAGGATTTGCGCACTACTTCCTGGTCAAACTCTTTCATCCCAGTAAATTCAATCCGGGAGATGGTGGGACGCTCTTCAACGATCACAATCAAAACGCTGCCTTGAGCCTGAATCTGTACATCTCGGAAAAAGCCAGTGCTATACAAGGCCTTAATAGCCTCAGCACTCTTCTCATCCGTAAAGGTGTCACCCACCTGAACAGGTAAATAGCTAAATACGGTTCCTGGCTCAACTCGTTGCAAGCCCTCGATGCGAATATCTTTGATTACAAAGGAATCGGCAGCTTGTACATTGACAGAAAAACTGGCAGCAACAACCAGAATTAATTGAGCAAAAAATCGAGTTACAGAGCGAATAGAGGGGATCAGAAAATTCAAGATGAAAGGTAGCGTTGCAAATCGTTAAACAAGGCTAGCAAGGAAAGAAATATCAGAAGCAAAAAACCCACTTTTTGGAGCTTTTCCTGCAGTGATAAAGATATTCGCTTACCAGCAACCAACTCCCATGCATCATACAGGAGCTGACCCCCGTCAAGCATTGGTAAAGGCACTAAATTCAAGAGCCCAATACTGATACTCATGAGGGCTAAAAACGCTACAAATGGCTGCCAGCCGACCTGAGCAGACTTACCCGCCATATCCGCAATACTCAAAGGTCCCCCGAGCTGCTTTAAGGTCGTTTTACCCGTAAATAAACCCAACATGAGCCTTGCGGAGACCTTGGTTATCAAAGAAACCCGCTGATATGCGAAACCTAAGGCATCTATCGGCCCTAACTTAAGCTCTATCCACTCTGAGGGTGGGCTCACTTGGGGAAACAAGCCTAGCGCCTGAAATGGATCCGAGTCAGGCGCAATTGGAGGTAAATCGCCTTGTCTAAAGGATTTGATGTGACGGGCGCCAGCAGCATCCTGGATTTCTAGGGCAAAGCCTTGTTCACCGGTAATTGCATTTAAGAGAAGCCAGCGCAATGCATTCCAGCTTGGAACTAGGTCAAACTCATCAAGAATGGCAGCGCCGCTCTGATCAGATGAAAGGGATTGCCAACCAATAACCTGATCACCTGCCGCTACCCCCAGTTTTGCGGCAATCGATTGCTCGGGCGGAGCTTGAAGTCGAGCGGGAAGCTGGGGCACACCCGAAACATAAATCACCGAGAACAAAATAACTGCCAACAGGAAGTTAGCAAAGGGTCCTGCGGCCACAATGACAGAGCGTTGCCATAGAGGCTTTACATCAAAGGATTGGGCTCGCTCTTCTACAGGAATCATTTGCTCACGATCACGGCCGTCCAGTAATTTGACATAGCCGCCCAAAGGAATAGAAGCCAGAACCCACTCAGTGCCGTTACCAGCGCGATAAGTAAAAAGGGGCTTACCAAAACCGAGAGCAAAGCGCAGTACTTTCACCCCACACAATCGAGCCGCTAGAAAATGGCCATACTCATGAAAGCTGACCAGTACACCGAGCGTCACTAAGAATGCAGCAAGGGTGATTAAAGCCTGCATCAAAAGACCAATCTATTTTTGAATGTTGCGAATAAATTGATTGGCAGCTTGACGAGCCTGAGCATCAGCCCCAAGAATTATTTCTAAAGAATCCGCAGGAGCCGATGGCAAGGCATTTAAACAGTGCTCCACCACCTTCGGAATGCTTAAGTAAGGTAATCCATCGCCCAAGAAAGCTGCAACGGCAACTTCATTAGCAGCATTCAATACAGCAGGAGAAGTTCCCCCTGCTTGTGCAGCAGCAAAGGCCAAACTCAAACAAGGAAATTGAGCAAAATTAGGTTCTGTAAAACTGAGGCCACTCAACTGCGTCAGATTCAAAGGAGCAACACCAGCATTAATACGTTCAGGCCAAGCCAGTCCATAGGCAATCGGTGTGCGCATATCAGGTTGACCCATTTGCGCTAAAACTGAGCCATCGCGATAACGCACCATCGAGTGCACTACGCTCTGCGGATGAATCAAAACTTTAATTTTTTCTAACGGCAGACCAAACAACCAAAAAGCCTCAATGACCTCAAGACCTTTATTCATCATCGTCGCGGAATCAACCGAAATTTTTCGACCCATCACCCAATTCGGATGGGCGCAGGCTTGATCAGGCGTGATACCCGCTAAGTCTGCAAGAGATCTGTCCCTAAATGGTCCGCCAGAGGCGGTTAACCAAAGCTCTTCAACCCCCAAATGAACAGATGGAGTTGTTGTAAAGCGATCGGGTAGACATTGAAAGATTGCATTGTGCTCACTATCAATCGGCAGCAATTCGCCGCCACCCATTTTCATCGCCTGCATAAATAAATTACCCGACATCACCAGCGCTTCTTTATTAGCGAGCAATACTCGCTTACCCGCTTTTGCTGCTGCCAAAGTTGGGACTAGGCCAGCGGCCCCCACAATCGCTGCCATCACGGTATCGCAACCAGATTCAGTTACTGCACTGACTACAGCCTCAGGTCCATACAGAACTTGAGTGGGAATCTTTTTTTCTTGCAAAATCTGGCTCAGTTGATTAGCACCACCAGCATCAGCCACCACTGCAATGGCTGGTTTGAACTCAATACACTGCTCGGCTAAACGCTCAATTTGCTTGGCGGCAGTCAAAGCTACCACTTTGAAGCGATCAGGATGTGCACGGATGACGTCTAAGGTGTTAACGCCAATCGATCCAGTAGATCCTAAGATAGCGAGCTGTTTAAAAGGCATTAAATCCACCCTGCTAGTAATGCGGCAATCGGCATTGTTGGAATGAGTGCATCAACGCGATCCAATACGCCACCATGACCTGGCAATAAATGACTGCTATCTTTGACGCCAGCCAAACGCTTTAACTGAGATTCAAATAAATCCCCAAAGACGCTGAACGCTGTTAACACTGTCACCATCAGAAACATCGGCACCCAGCCAAATTGAATAGCCCAAGCACCAAATAAAGTATCGCCTAGCGGTAAATACGTAACGCACAGGAATGCATAGAGATAACAAAGCAGCAAACCACCAATCGCGCCCTCAACTGATTTTCCCGGGCTAATGCTCACGGCTAACTTATGTTTACCAAAAGCTTTACCAACAAAATAAGCGCCGATATCAGCAACCCAAACTAAGGCCATCGTAGTTAATAAAAAGACTAAGCCCAACTCACGCAAAAAGACCAAAGCAAACCAGGTTGCCGGCAGAATAATCAGACCCACAATACTGTAAAAAACGTTGAATTTTTGAAGCGAGAGATTCATTCCTTTGGCCAAGATGAATGGTGCTAGAAAGAACCAAAACAAAACCGCCATCATGAGCAAAGAAAACTGCCACGTGATTGCTTGCATACCCAGCAACAATAAAATGATCACCAGACAAAAAGCGGCATAGAGCCATGCAGCCTTCTTAGCTTCTGGAGCAATCATGCGACTCCACTCCCAAGCGGCTGCAACTAAGGCAAGCAGGAAAAACATGCCCAAGTACATCGGGGGCAAGAAAAATAAAATGGGTAATAGCACCGCCATCAAAATGGTGGCAGTAATGATTCGGGTTATTAGCATAGGGAAATAAGGGGTTTTTAGACTGCGTCGCTCAATGACTCAGACGCTAGTTGAGCGCTAGTACGTCCAAAGCGACGCTCACGCTGACTAAACCAGTCAAAAGCTTTATGCAATTGAGCCTCATCAAAATCAGGCCAGAGAGTATCCGTGAAATACAACTCGGTATAGGCCAGTTGCCACAGCAGAAAGTTGCTCACGCGCTGCTCTCCACCAGTGCGAATGAACAAATCTGGCTCTGGTGCATAAGCCATAGATAGATAGGGTTGCAATAATTCTTCGGATATTTGCTCTGGTTTCAAACCAGGATTGGCGGCCAAAGCTTGGCGCATCGCCTGTAAAATATCCCAGCGCCCACCATAGTTAGCGGCAATAGTGAGCGTCAGCCCTTTGCAGGCAGCTGTTTTTTCTTCGGAGAACTGAACCATTTCCTGGATCGCAGAATCAAAGCGGCTTAAATCACCAATGAGACGAAGACGGATGTCGTTTTCAGCCAAACGAGAAACCTCACCCTTTAAGGACTTTAGAAATAGCTTCATTAAAAAGCTGACTTCTTCTGGGGGACGGCGCCAATTTTCAGAGCTGAACGCAAACACAGTGAGATATTCCACACCTAGCTGACGACACTCTTGAACAATCTTACGAACAGCACCCAAACCCTCTGAGTGACCAGCTACCCGCGGCATGAAGCGCTTACTGGCCCAGCGTCCATTACCGTCCATGATGATGGCGACATGGCGCGGAATAGCACTAACCTCTGGGATAACTAAGGTTGAGCTAGTGTGCTGTGTCATAAGACGAATAATAAGAATGAATCCGACGATTAAACCGTCATGATCTCTTTTTCTTTTTCAGCAATGATCTTGTCAATATCGACAACTGCCTTGTCTGTCATCTTCTGAATATCATCAGTAGCGCGACGCTCATCATCCTCAGAAATTTCTTTGTCTTTGGTGAGACGCTTTAAATGCTCATTGGCATCACGACGTAGATTACGCACAGCAATTTTCGTATCTTCACCTTCGTTTTTAACCACCTTAGACAAATCACGACGACGCTCTTCAGTCAATGCAGGCATAGGTACG
>JBEGUE010000209.1:0-4826 GCA_041179045.1 Pseudomonadota bacterium | reverse complement strand
GGTTTAACTGATTGATCGATAAAGCTATTTATTATGAAAAAAATACACGCACTCTCTATTTTTACTACCCTCTCCTTATTGCCTTTCTCCAGCAGCTTTGCTGAGTGGAAAGAATTGGGGGCAAACGAGGTGATGGTGGTGTATGTTGATCTGGATACTGTCAGCGCATCAGGTGAAAAAGCACAAATTATGTCCATGCTCGACCTGAAGAAGCCAGGCCTTAATCCAAAAACAAAACAGCCTGTTAGCTCCATCATCGGCATGAATGAGTACAACTGCCCAGCCGTGAGCTACCGCCCAATCGAATACAAAGAGTTCTCTGGGAATAAAGGTAGCGGCAAAGTGGTCTCAGATAACAAAACCCCCAATAGTGAATTTGAGCCTGTTGTAAGCGAGTCTTGGGCGGCTGGGGTTTTCAACATTGTCTGCCAGCGAAAATAAATATCCTATCTTGAATGCCTGTCAAAGCAGACTAAACCCATTGGGCTGGTCTGCTCTTGGAGGCATAGTTCTCTGCCTCAATTTGGGCGGTTGTGCGGCACCATTATTAGCTTTAGGGGGGTCTGCCACTACGGCCGCGAGTTCTGCAGGCACGGTAGCCGCATCTGCAGCAGTAGCCAACCCTTCGACTGCAGTTAGCGCCATCTCCACTGTTACCACTGGTAAATCCCCTTTAGAGCATGCTGCCTCAGCAGCAACTAAGCAAGATTGTAATTTTCTAAATGCCTTAGGGCCAAAGCCGATTTGCTCGGATATCCCCGTTCCTAAAATCAAAGATATGAGTGAGCCCTACCCTGGTCCCGCGGATAGCCTGACCACCTCCAAATAAGCAGTCTAAAATTACATCTCTTAAGCAATCCTTCCTTCTTTAAAGCCATGACCACAGAAAATTACTACCTCACACTGACCTGCCCTAATAAACCGGGCATTGTTGCCGCTGTTTCAACCTACATCTTTGAATTAGGCGGTGATATTGAGGAAGCCCAGCAATTTGATGACAAAGCCTCTAAACGCTTCTTCATGCGCGTGAGCTTTAGTTGCGGTGCTGATAGCAATTCTCTCAAAGCTGGCTTTGTAGAAATTGCCAAGCGCTTTGACCTCACTTGGGATTTGCGCGCTGTCAAAGATTTGAAGCGAGTGCTGATCATGGCATCTAAGCTCGATCATTGCTTAGTAGATCTTCTCTATCGCTGGCGCATTGGTGAGCTGCCAATGATCATCAGTGGCATTGTTTCCAATCATCCGCGTGAGGTTTACTCCAGTATTGATTTTGCGGATATTCCATTTCATCACTTACCGGTTACACCAGAGACGAAGTCAAAGCAAGAAGCGAAGCTCCTTGAGATTGTTGCTGATGCAAAAGTGGACATGGTTATTTTGGCGCGCTATATGCAAATTCTGTCGGATGATTTATCCACCAAATTATCCGGACGCTGCATCAACGTTCACCACTCGTTTTTACCAAGCTTTAAAGGTGCGAAGCCTTATCATCAAGCCCATGCTCGCGGCATTAAGTTGATTGGCGCAACTGCACACTTTGTAACGAGTGATTTGGATGAAGGTCCGATCATTGAGCAAGACGTTACTCGCGTTACCCATGGCGATACGCCTGAAGATTTAGTTCGTAAAGGTAGAGATTTGGAGCGTACTGTACTCTCACGCGCCCTGCGTTACTACTTGCATGACCGTGTTTTGATTAATGGCGCAACTTCAGTCGTTTTCTCTGACTAAGCTGCACTCAAGGCCTGACCCCTGGAGTTTCCAGGGGCATGCTTCTGGCTCGCCACATCAGAAATAACTCTAATTGAGCCATCTCTTGCGAGCCATATTCAAACTGCTGAGCGCGCACCCCACTCATACAGTTCCGTAAACGTCTTTGCAAAGAACCCATGGTCTGCCATTCAATTCGGTAAATTGGGTAGGCAGTTGGGTGACCCTGAGGAATGAGGCTTCCTCCTAATTTCAAGCCAGCGCGATCTTGATGACATTGGGCGCAAGATAAATTGAGTTGACCCATTCTTTCATTAAAGAACTGTCGACCTTGTTGAAGGTCTTTTTTATTTTGAGGCGTTTCTTGAGCGGCGATTGGCAAACCCTTGGATTGAGTTGCTACAAATGTTGTTAACGCTAGGAGCTCTTTACTCTCATAAGCGAGTGCAGGGGCTTCTTGTCGTGATGTACGGCATTGATTAATTTGCCCCTCCAAGGTCTGCAACTTTCTTTTCTGCATCTTTGGAAACTGCGTTGCTACACCAGCCATCTTTTGCCCACTATCACCGTGACAGGATGCACAAGATACATTCTTGTTGCCGGCCTTTTCTCTCCAAAGGCTGTGACCATCCATCACCCAAAACCAAGCGGGATTGAGATTGGCATCATCTTGCATTGCCCGGTTCTCTGGTGACATCAAGTGGTAGCTTGATCGCCGAGTATCTTGTGGAGCTTCAAGTGCTTGACTGGAATCCACTCCAATCAGAATGCCCAATAACGGCAATACACGAAGACAGAAAACAAACGGATTCACGAAACAGTAATTTGCGCTTGATTGACTGCCTCATAGCCACTATCTCCCACCCACTTGAACACGAGCGTGCCAGAGGCTACTGCCACGGTAGTAAAAATGATCAGGGGGTTAGCGCCAGTTCCCGGATAAAAATCCGCTCTAAATACTTCCTCGCCGTTATATTGACAAGTAAAGAGTTGAATGATGTCGCGTGGGATTCGTTTACCATCTTCAGTGTATCGATAGCCCGTCTCCATATCGTGCTGGGCGATTGCCCGAATTTCAATAACGGCACCTTTTTTTGCTTGGGCTGGCATTGTGATACCCGTGCGGGAAGTCTTACTCATATCATCTCCGTGCAGGCTGAAAGAGTGACTAGCGTATCGGCATAGCCTCGGAAAAAGCTACCGTCACTCATTTGTGCAATTGCCCATACTCGTTGCGAATCTGCCAACCTCACGCGAGTCGTTAACTCAGCACGGCCAGAACGGGGTGTGAAATACGCAGTAAACATATTGGGGGATGGATTGGCCTCAGAAATGACATGCACTGCCTTAACGTAATCAGTTGGGGTCATGGGACTATCGATGGACAGCTTGAGAACTACTAGGTTGCCACTCTCCACCAAAGGTGGAATTACTAGCTTCACTCGGCCGTCACGAACAGTACCCAAGCCAATAATTTTAGCGATCGCCTCCATTGCCTCTGGCTTTTTAGCCATAGTCAAACTCGGAGCCATCCAAGTCGATAGACCTAACAGACCCAGCGCAGATAAATACATGCGCCGACTCAGCTTGATGGGGTTTGAACTCGGATTGAACTCAGTCATATTGATTTCGTAATTTCAGTTAGTTATTGAAGGCTTACTAAAAAAGCCACAACGTCTTCTATTTCTTGGCCTGTCAGAATAGTCTGATCGACAAACTTGGGAGCCACACGACTCAGACCAGTAGTACGGTAGTACGCCGGCATGATGCTTGATGGATTTAAACGGCCTGGATCAACTAATCGAGCCCTTAATTGAGCTGGGGTGGATCTACCCACGCTAGCAATCAAATCTGGCGCTAGGTTGCCCTGAAAGCGCTCTTCTGGAAATGGACCGCTATGGCATAACAAACATAAACCGACTTGACGGTTGGCCACAATTGCGCGCCCCTTAACAGCATCACCTGGAGAAGAAGTGAGGGGATTCACAATCGAATCCCCCACCCAGGTTTGTGAGTGCGCTAAGCAAGACAGGAAAAGAGTTGAGGTCCCTAGCAATAAAGCCGCTAGCGTTCGTCTCATTCCTGCTTGCCCATAGCCATTAAACCAACTTAATCCCGCTGTTTTTCAATGGAACAGTGCGCAAGCGTTTGCCTGTAGCACGGTAGATCGCATTGAGAACAGCAGGTGCTGCTACGGCAATAGTTGGCTCTCCAACACCACCCCAATCCTTGCCGCCACCTTGAATGATGATCGTCTCTACCTTAGGCATCTGAGACAGGCGAATGGAATTGAAGGTATCAAAGTTCTTCTGCACAACCGCACCCTTTTCGATCGTGATTTCTTCTTCAAAGAGAGCGGATAAACCATAGACGAAAGAGCCTGATACTTGACGCTCTACTTGAGCTGGATTGACTACATAACCCGGATCAGTTGCAGCCACAATGCGATGAATTTTCACTTCATTGCCATTGGTCACGGATAGTTCGCAAGCTGCAGCAACATAGCTTCCGAATGAGCGCATCTGGGCAACGCCGCGGAATACACCAGGCTTAGCAGGCTTAGTCCAACCAATGCCGTCTGCCACAGCATTGAGAACTGCTACTGCACGCGGAAACTTTTCCATATGTTTGCGACGGAACTCGACTGCATCCACACCAGTAGCTTCAGCCATCTCATCCATAAAGGTTTCTAGGAAGATCGCATTTTGATTGACGTTCACGCCGCGCCAAAAACCTGGCGGCACATGGGTGTTACGCATAGCGTGGTCAATCATCAAATTCGGGAAGCTGTAAGTAATACCATGCTCACCCGCAGCATCCAGCCCTTGGAACACGACTGGATCCTTGCCCTTATTGGCGGCAACTACTGCTGGACGCACGGCAGCCAAGATAGATTGACTGGAGATACGCATATCTAGGCCAGTAATATTTTTCTTATCATCAATGGCAGCTGTCATCTTACACATCGTTACCGGGTGGTAACGGCCTTGGGTCATATCCTCTTCACGAGTCCAAATCAATTTGATTGGGGTGCCTGGCATTTGCTTGGCGATATTGACAGCCTGAGTTGTGTAATCCTGGAAAGCGCCACGACGACCAAAGCCACCGCCAAGGTT
>JBEGUE010000208.1:0-3352 GCA_041179045.1 Pseudomonadota bacterium | reverse complement strand
CTACCTTAGCTTTAGCTACAGGTTTAGCAGGCGCCTTGGCTTTTGCCACTGGCTTGGCCGGTGCTTTAGCTTTTGCTGCTGGTTTAGCAGGAGCCTTGGCTTTCGCTACTGGCTTGGCGGGTGCTTTGGCTTTTGCTACTGGCTTGGCTGGTTTAGCTGGAGTTTTAGCTTTAGCAACTGGTTTAGCAGGTGCCTTGGCTTTTGCCACTGGCTTGGCGGGTGCTTTGGCTTTCGCTACCGGCTTGGCTGGTTTAGTTGGTTTAGCTGCTGGTTTTTTCTTGGTATTAGGCATTTATTAGCACTTACTCACGTTACTGATGATTGTTCTCAACTGCTTAGGCGCAGCCACTTAGTCCACTTGCCCCAAATTTCTTCAAAATAAAGCGCAAGTGGCTGAATTAAATCGGTTTTTTTCTGGGAATAGAGGATTATAGTCGATTGCGACTTTTTTACCCCCATCGGCACTCAAAATATGGAGTAAATTTCAGGTTTTTCTAGGCTTAAATCAGAAAATTCTTAGGAAAATTTCAGTCTTTCGCCCAGTTCGCGGTATCGAGCCCGATCTTGCTCTGTAGCGGTGCTGCTGGCAATCTTTTGGGCGATTTCTGTCATTTCTGTTTTCAGATGGGTAAGCTCCAGCTTTTTAAAAGCACCATCTAAATCTGCCATCGCGCCTTCGATCTCTAAATCGGAGCCCATCACCCGTTTTCTTAATACCTCATAGAGTGGGGCCAATTCACTGCGAGATAGCTGCTCTTGAAATAAAGCAAATGCGCCGGCACCTACTGCTGGTGGCTTACCGTTTTCACCGGGAATCAATTCAACCCGATCACATTGAATCAATAAATCCTTCATGAGTTCCAATGCTTTTTCTGAGCGCAGCTCAGAAGCCTGTAAAGCAAGGGATCTCTTATTGGCATCTAAAGCTTTTCCCAGATGTGGAAACTGAATCAAAACTCGCAACATCTGCTCCGCCAAGTCTGTAGGGGCTTGCGGGGGTGGAATATTGAGTATGGGAGCTCTTTTCGCTGAACCCTTAGAGGCCTGCCAAGGCGCGCCCTGAGTCCGGTTGCCGTTATTGGCTTGCACAAAGTTGGGTGCGCGTTGATTCGTGCTTGCATAAGAACCTTGCTGCACGGGTACAGGCACTATCGTCAATCCACAGAAAGACTCCAACTCTGCAGGTGTTGAATTTGTTCGGATAGCAAGCTCACGCAAGATTTGCGTACGCAGAGCAATTGGCGGCATGGATAACAGCATTGGTTTTGCTGCATGATGCGTTTGCGCTCTTCCTTCAGGCGTTGTCAGTTCATGATCCTGACTTGCAATCTTAAAGAAGAAGCTGGAGATCGACATGGCTTCTTTGATCACTTTTTCAAAGGCAGGTGCGCCATAGGCTCGGACATAACTATCAGGATCATGCTCTGCCGGCAAAAATAAGAAGCGAATTTCTTTGTCATCAGACATGAGTGGGAGGCACGCTTCTAACGCACGTTGCGCTGCACGCTGTCCAGCAGAGTCACCATCAAAGGAAAACACGACTTTATCCGTTTGGCGCAACAACATGCGTACATGGTTTGCAGTACAGGCCGTTCCTAATGTAGCTACAGCATTAGGAAAGCCCAATTGCGCGAGCGCCACAACATCCATATAACCCTCGCATACAAGAACATATTCTTGAGAGCGAATGGCTTGTCTTGCTTCGAATAACCCGTAAAGCGTATTACCCTTGGAGAACAATGGTGTCTCTGGGGAATTTAAATACTTGGGCTCACCCTGATCGAGAATGCGTCCACCAAAGCCAATCGTCTGCCCCTTAGGATTGCGAATCGGAAACATGATGCGATCACGAAAGCGATCGTAGCGTCTTGCGGCTTGTTGATTGTCGGTCTGCTCACTCTGAATAAGTAAACCGCCTTCAAGCAAAGTCTTCGCCACTTCATCATTTGCATAAGTACCAAAAACTGCTTCAAGACCTTGCCAACCATCGGGTGCATAACCCAAGGCATAACGCTTAGCGATCTCACCAGTAAGGCCACGACCCTTCAGATATTCCACTGCACGCGGCGCTACTTTAAGTTGTTGGCGATACCAATCGGCAGCGGCACTCATCACTTCACTTAATGCCATAGTCTGCTGTTGGCGCGCTACATCATTGGCAGTACGCTCTTCACGCGGTACATCTAATCCTGCGGAACGTGCCAAGTCCTCAATGGCATCGACATAACCAAGACCGGAATACTCCATGAGAAAACTAATCGCAGAGCCATGAGCACCGCAACCAAAGCAGTGATAAAACTGCTTGGTAGGTGATACTGAAAATGAAGGGGATTTCTCAGAATGAAAGGGGCACAAACCTTGAAAGTTCGCGCCCGCTTTTTTTAGCTTCACGTGCTGCCCAACCACATCCACGATGTCGACCCGATTTAATAAATCGGCAATGAAGGATTGGGGTATGAGAGCCATCAGTAAGGGATGAGGCTTAGCTTGTGTACTTACTTGGCCAGCGCCGCTTTGACTAAACCAGACACTTTGCCCATATCAGCTTTACCAGCCAATTGACCTTTGAGAACGCCAATCACTTTGCCCATATCTTGCGGACCAGCCGCACCAGTCGATGCCACTGCTGCGGCAACAGCCGCCTCCACTTCAGCATCAGATAACTGCGCAGGTAAATATTCTTGGAGAATCACCATTTCAGCAGCCTCGATTGCCACCAAATCATCACGATTGGCTTTTTCAAATTGAGAGATGGAGTCTTTGCGCTGCTTAATCATCTTCTCAATCGTAGCGATGACACTGGCATCATCCATCACAATGCGATCATCTACCTCACGCTGCTTGATGGCTGCCAATAGAAGACGAATAGTTCCAAGGCGCGCCACTTCTTTTGCACGCATTGCGTTTTTCATATCTTCAGTAATTTGATCTTTCAGACTCATGGTATTTTTCCCCGGTATTCAATATCTCATCAATTGCTGGTGATTCAAAAGCAAAAACCCGCTGCGTTTCACCGTCAGCGGGTTTCAAAGCCTCTCGGTGAGGAGAGCTTTTAAATTCGATTAGTAAAGCTTTTTAGGCAACATCTGGCTGCGGATACGCTTGTAATGGCGTTTAGCAGCGGCGGCTTTTTTGCGCTTACGTTCAGCCGTTGGCTTCTCGTAGAACTCGCGGGCACGCAAGTCTGTCAAAAGGCCATTCTTTTCAATGGTGCGCTTGAAACGGCGCAATGCCACTTCAAAAGGTTCGTTCTCACGTAGGCGGACTGTAGTCATACTTGTTTAACTCGTATATGCTCGAAAAATATCGATAAATTAACTGAAATGCGATTCTAGCACGACCAAGCAAAAAA
>JBEGUE010000207.1:0-5458 GCA_041179045.1 Pseudomonadota bacterium | reverse complement strand
CCAGGCAAATGAGCACAATAAAGCGAGAAATAACAGATAACATTCGACAATCTTAGAGCATCTGCTCAATCAGACCCTAAACTCTAGTGTGGAGCTAGATTCTAATTAGGTTTGGGTCGGCATCTTGGTAATACGGTAACCACTGCCACGAACTGTCTCTATATAGCGATCACAGTCCATTGGAGATAGAGCCGCCCTTAATCTCTTAATATGAACGTCTACCGTCCTCTCCTCGATATAAACCTCATTTCCCCAGACTTTATCGAGCAAATTTGCCCTTGAGTGCACCCTTTCAGGATTGGCCATCAAAAACTGCAATAAGCGATATTCCGTAGGCCCCAAAGGAATGGATTGAGGCTCCATATTAGGCCAAACAGCCGTTACACGATGAGATAAGGGGTCCATTCTCAATGGGCCCACAGCTAGAGGTCCAGAGTCCTCTAATGGGGTTTGGCGACGTAAAAGCGCTTTGACGCGTGCGACCAACTCTTTAGGTGAGAAGGGTTTGGTTACATAGTCATCTGCACCAGAGTCCAAGCCTAGAACCTTATCGGACTCATCACTCTTAGCAGTCAACATCAAAATGGGCAAAGAGCGGGTGCGCTCATTTGACCTCAGCTCCTTAGCGAACTGAACGCCTGATTTACCAGGGAGCATCCAGTCTAAGATTAAAAGAGAGGGTAACTGATCTCGCATCATATTCATGGCAAGATCAGTCTGGAGGGCCCTCTCAACTTCGTAGCCCGCATGGGTCAGGTTGATTGCAATGAGCTCAGCAATTGAAGGCTCATCCTCAACAACTAATATTCGGTGAGTCATCTAGGGTTCCGCTTTAATTAGTTACGGTTTATTTGCCTCGCGAACCAAATCCTCATGAGGGATATGACGCACATCAGAGCCTTTAGCAATATAGATAACAAATTCAGCTATGTTCTTCGCGTGATCGCCAATACGCTCAATCGCCTTAGCAATAGTCAACATATCAAGACCAGTGGAAATGGTGTGCGGATCTTCCATCATGTATGAAATGAGCTTACGAACAAAGCCTCTGAACTCTTCATCAATCTGGCGATCTTCCTGAACCACCTCTGCAGCAGCAACGGTATCTAGCCTTGCGAAAGCATCTAAGCTACGACGCAAAAGAGAAATTGCCATCTGTCCGGATAAACGAATCTCGGCCACATTAATATTGTGAGTAGCTCCAGATTCAATTAAGCGCTTAGTTCTCTTAGCAACGCGTTCAGCCTCATCACCGGCACGCTCTAAATTGGTAATCGCTTTTGAAACAGCCATGACAAGACGGAGATCTCGTGCTGTAGGCTGACGACGGGCAATAACTTCAGTACAAGCTAGATCAATCTGAATCTCGAGATCATTTACGAGCTTTTCGTTCTGGATCACCACATTACAGGTATCAATATCCATCTGCGTGAAAGCGCGCATTGCTGTAGAAATCTGAGACTCGACGAGTCCGCCCATTTCTAGCAAACGGCTGGAGAGAGAATTTAAATCTGCATCAAATTGTGATGAAAGGTGTCTATCTGGCATATATTTCTCCAATTAACCGAAACGGCCGGTAATGTAATCTTCTGTTTCTTTACGCTTAGGCTTGATGAAGATTTCATCTGTTTTGCCATATTCAATCAGGCTTCCTAGATACATATAGGCAGTGTAATCGGATACACGCGCAGCCTGCTGCATATTATGAGTAACGATAGCAATCGTGTACTCATGCTTGAGCTCATTAATCAGCTCTTCAATCTTGCCGGTGGAAATTGGATCCAAAGCAGAAGTAGGCTCATCCAGCAAAATCACAGATGGCTTCACTGCTACCCCGCGAGCAATACATAGACGCTGTTGCTGGCCACCAGACAAGGACAAGCCGCTTTGATTTAGTTTATCTTTGGCTTCATTCCACAAAGCTGCCTTATTCAAGGCCCACTCTACTCGCTCATCCATTTCAGAGCGAGAGAGCTTTTCATACAGACGCACGCCAAAAGCAATGTTTTCATAGATAGACATTGGGAATGGAGTCGGCTTCTGGAAAACCATGCCAATACGTGAGCGCAGCAGATTTAAATCCTGCCCTGGCTCCAGAATATTTTGGCCGTAGAAATTAATTTCACCCTCAGCACGTTGACCTGGATACAAGTCATACATGCGGTTTAGAGTGCGCAATAAGGTGGATTTACCACAGCCGGATGGTCCGATGAAAGCAGTAACTTTGCCCTCTTCGATATCTAAATTGATATCTTTAAGGCCTTGAAAAGAGCCATAAAAGAAATTTAAATTACGCACTTCCAGCGCATTTTTAACCTCTTTTGATTCTTGCATATTGGTATTGTCGTTCATTCTGTTTCCTTGACTATCTATTGTATTTAAGTCAAACATTGTTTTCATATTGGCCATTAACTTTGCACTTTTTCACGGAAGACAACACGCGCAAGAATGTTTAATCCAAGCACTGCGAATGTAATTAACAAAGCGGCTGCCCAAGCGAGATCAACCCAGTTGTCATATGGGCTCATTGCAAATTGGAAAATAACCACTGGCAAGTTCGCCATCGGGGCATTCATATTGGTTGTGAAGAATTGATTGTTCAATGCGGTAAATAGCAGCGGCGCTGTTTCACCGCTCACACGAGCAAGAGCCAACAAGATGCCCGTGATAACACCGCTTTGAGCAGCCCGTAAGGTAATCATGAACGCTACCTTCCATTTTGGTGTACCTAATGCATAAGCAGCCTCACGCAAGCTGCCCGGGACTAAGCGCAACATATTCTCTGTCGTACGTACCACCACTGGAATAGCAATCAACGCCAAGGCAATCGTACCCGCCCAGCCAGAAAAGTGCCGAACTTGCGCAACAACGATCGCGTAAACAAACAAACCAATCACAATAGATGGCGCTGATAGCATGATGTCAGTAACGAAACGGGTTACCGAAGCTACCCTACTTCTATCACCATATTCAGAGAGATATAAACCAGCTAGGACGCCGATTGGGGTGCTAATCAAGGTACAACTAGCAACAATCATGAGGCTTCCAAGAATCGCATTCGCTAAGCCGCCGCCTTCAGACCCAGGCGCAGGTGTACTTTGCGTAAACACATCTAGATTGATTGAGGAAAATCCCTTAATAAATAGAATGCTCAAAATCCACAAGAGAAAAGCCATTCCCAAAACCATGGCACCAGTAGAAAGCACTAGGCCAATTTTGTTGGCACGCTTGCGCTTAGCAAAGATCGCAGGATCAATATTTGAGAGGCCGTTCATGTTTTCAATCCCTGTTTTTTCTCCATATTCAATAGCATCCACTTCGCAATAGCAAGCACAATGAATGTGATCATAAATAGCGCGAGACCTAAAGCAAATAAAGAGGAGTAATGAGGTCCTAGTTCAGCCTCGCCGAACTCGTTTGCCAGCGTTGATGCAATTGAATTTCCTGGGGCAAATAGTGATGCAGATAAACGATGGGCATTACCAATCACAAAGGTCACAGCCATGGTTTCACCGAGCGCTCTGCCTAGACCCAACATGATCCCACCGATGACGCCTGCTTTGGTGTACGGAAGAACAACATTTTTAACCACTTCCCAAGTAGTGCAGCCAATACCGTAGGCAGACTCTTTTAAGACGGGGGGAACAATTTCAAATACATCGCGCATCACAGAAGCAATAAATGGCAAAATCATCATTGCCAAAATGAGTCCAGCGCACAAGATACCAATGCCATTAAAAGCACCAGAGAATAAAATCCCCAAACCCGGAACTTGTCCAAGGGTCGCAGCCAGAGCTGGCTGAATATAGTCTGCAAACAGAGGGGCAAAAATAAATAAGCCAAACATACCGTAAATGATTGAAGGAACCGCAGCAAGCAGTTCAACTGCAGTGCCTAAAGGTCTACGTAATGGCCCTGGGCATAACTCAGTTAAAAATACTGCAATACCAAAACTCAGTGGCACAGCTATTAAGAGGGCAATCAAAGAGGTGACAATGGTGCCATAGATGGCGATTAAACCACCAAACTCACCATTAATTATGTCCCACTCTTTAGTAAAGAAGAATCCAATCCCAAACTTATCCAGGGCTGGCCAAGCGTTGATGATGAGAGAAATGATGATGCCGATCAAAGCAATCAATACCGATAAAGCAAAAAATTGAGTAATTGCATGAAACAGGAAGTCTTGAATTCGCTGCAACTTAGCTATTCGAAGCGCTTGTGGCGTCGGTGCTGCGTGAGACTGGGTCGATTCAATCATAAATTACGCTTATTTAAATATTGAAACAGCCCCACTTTTGGTGGAGCTGTTATTCAGTAATGATTAAGAAACCTTAATCATTAAACCTTACTTAGTAACAACCTTTGAAAATACATTCTTGCGGATGAAATCAGTTGTAACGTCAGGCATTGGCACGTAGTCCAACTCTTCTGCCATTTTCTTACCATCCTTGAAAGCAAAGTCAAAGAACTTGATTACTTCAGCAGCGTTTGCCTTGTTCTCTGGATTTTTGTAGACCAAGATAAAGGATGCGCCAGAGATTGGCCATGATTTAGCACCAGAAGCATTGGTAATAAATGTACCCATACCTGGGATTTTTGCCCAATCTGTTCCAGCAGCAGCGGCTGAGAAAGTCACATCGTCAGGCTGTACATAGTTACCATCTTTGTTTTTCAAAGAGATGTGCGTCATCTTGTTTTTCTTGGCATAAGCATACTCAACATAGCCTACTGAGTTCTTAACGCGGGAAACGTTTGCAGCAACACCTTCGTTACCTTTGCCGCCAACTGATGAGGCAGCAGGCCACTTAACAGCGGCACCTGCACCAACTGCATCTTTCCAGAGGGTGCTAGTTTTAGCTAAGTAGTCAGTAAAAATCGCTGTTGTACCAGAACCGTCAGCACGGTGAACAACGGTAATTGGGCCAGAAGGAATCTTTACGCCTGGGTTCATGATTGCGATACGCTTATCACCCCAATCAGAAATCACGCCTTGGAAAATATCAGCCAATGTTGGGCCATCTAATTTGAGCTCGCCTGGCTTAACACCATCAACGTTCATCACTGGCACTACACCACCAATAATGGCTGGAAACTGAACCATGCCATCTTTTTCTAAATCTTCAAACTTCACTGGATTATCAGTAGCGCCGAAATCAACAGTCTTTGCTTTGATTTGTTTGATACCGCCGGAAGAACCAATTGATTGGTAGTTCAGGTTAGAACCAGTTTTTGCTTTGTAGGCTTCAGCCCATTTAGCGTAAATTGGGTATGGGAATGTTGCGCCAGCACCTGTCATATCGGCTGCAAAAGCAACTGGGGCAAATGAAATCGCGCTAACAACCAACGCTTTTTTCAAAAATGAGTTCATGTAGATCGTTCCTCAAATAAATTACGCAACATTGCGATGTGAGAACGATACGATGTCTGTATGACTCTTTTATGACAGGCTAATTAG
>JBEGUE010000206.1:0-7550 GCA_041179045.1 Pseudomonadota bacterium | reverse complement strand
TGGGCTAGCGCAATCTTTTTCATGTGATCCGGTAGAGAGGCGGATTCTCTTCTGGAGAGGCAGGGGTGCCAAATTGCGTAGCAACCTGTAGCGAAACGATGTAAAGCCTCTTCCATCGCCGTTTCGAGATAGCGATAATCCTGCTTATCTTCATAAGAGGGGTCAATCAATACCAGCCCACGCCTACTCGGTGGCGGCATTAAGCCTTTCAGTCTTGCAAAGCTATCTTCTGCATAAATGTCAATTTGCTTTGATTGCTTGAGCTGGCTGATATTGTGGCGCAAGATATCAATCTCTTTGGGATGCAGCTCAAAGAGCTTCAGACGATCTTGCGCTCGCAGCAGATGCGCCAAGATGAAGGGAGAGCCAGGATAGACTGCAATCTCATTAGCGGTATTCTCGGAGTGAATGCATTTAAGGTAGTTGGCGATGCCTGGACTGACGGCATTACTCTCTGCATATTTAGCTAAGCGATAAATGCCTTGATCAGCTTCTTTGCTGACGGTTGCAAAGCCATCTATCAGACTATAAATGCCAGCACCAGCATGCGTATCAACAATCGTCAAAGCCCCAGGCTTTTCTTGTAGATATTCAACTAAATGAATCATCACCAGATGCTTCAGAATATCGGCATGACTACCCGCATGAAAAGCATGACGATAACTAAACATCTTTATATAGCCTTGGGTTTTTGCGCTTTGATAAACAAAGCTAAAGTAATGCTAATCAATGCCACACACGCGTATTGCAAAGACTGATTGAGTTCTGAGTCTAGGGTTTGCGTCAGAAGAACGTAAATAGTTGCTAGTCCGCCTAGAGCAAGCAAGCGAGCCCCGATTTGATTGGGTGCCATTTGCTTTTCTGGAATCATCCCAGCCAATATCGCTCCCAGCATTCCAGACCATATTCCAATAGCGCTGCCTGCCAAGACATCAGTGAACCAATGGGCACCAAGTGCATTGCGAGAGATGCCGGAAACACCTGCAATGATAAAGATCCACCACAAAGAGGCTCTTTTATCTCGATCGCGAGCAAAGTAGATTCCAGAAATTACCGCAAAAGCAGTCAGTGTGTGCCCAGAGGGCATCGCTTTATGCAATAGAGGTTCGCCAATCCGATAAAAGTCTTCTAAGGCCAATACTCCAGCAGGACGAGGAAGAGCCAAAAAAGGCTTGATGATTTGACTGATGGCACCACCAATCAAGGATGCCAACAGTCCTGCGCTCAGTAATCTAGGTGCCAGTAGCAAGAGGGGAAAGCACAGCGCATAGATGCCCCAGCCATTGCCAATAAACGTAAGCCAGGTCCAAAAAGTATCTGGAAGTAACTGGGTGTAACGATTAATAAATAAAAATGTCGGGGTTTGTAGTTCACCAAAGTAAATGGCGATAGCTAGACACAGCGGCAGAAGCGGAACACACCAAACCCAAACTGATGCAATGGCTAAAGCCGATTTGCGCTGCTCAGTCATGCGGCTTAATGAACCCGCTCTTGATCGGCTTCATTTAATTGATGCATCATCTTTTCTAGTACCTGAGCAACCGTAATGGCTTGCATGCAGACATTGTCATGGCATGGTGTTTTACGATGATTGGCTGCACTAACGCAGGGTGAGCATGCCAGATTGGCAGTAATGGCAATCGACTTACCAATAGAGCCATACAGTGCTGGAGTCTCTGGTCCGAAGAGAACGACTGTCCGCAATGGGGTGACAGCGGAAAAGTGACCGGGACCAGAATCATTGGTCACCATCACATCAGAAAGGGTGTAGAGCGGTGGTAATTCTGCAAAACTTACTTGGCCTGCAAAGTTCAGCGCATTTTTAACATTGGCAACTACGCGGACTCTTTCAACATAGTCAAATTCAGCTGGAGAGCCGGTAATCAGAATGAGATCATTTGGATAGCGTTGATTTAATCCCTGAATCAACTCAGAGAAGCGCTGTTGAGCCCAACGCCTTTGTGGCAACAGATCGCTAGCATTAGGATTTACCAAAATCAGGCGTTGCTCACCTTGCTTAAAAGCAATACCAAAAGTCGCACTCAGTTTCTCAATGCGCTCACGAACTTTACTCAATACTGTTGGATCAATTACCGCTTGCTCTAAGCGAACTTCTGAATCTGCAATATGAATTTTGCTAAATGGCACTTCAATCTCTTTGGCAAATGCCGCATGAATCAGAGAGAGAAAATTCTTCGTAATGTGTATATGCGGGTTGTAATGGACTTTGCGTGTCAGCATACAGCCGCGCCATAAACCTTCACCATGAAAGATGTGATAACCCACACGACGGCGTGCGCCGCACAAGCCAGTCAGCAGGGCGGTAAAGCGAGAGAACAATTCCAAATCAATCACGGTATCGATGCGGTGCTTGCGAGCTACTAGCAAAAATTTCAGCGTATCTTTAATTAAGCCACCCAAGCTGGAAGAATCAATCGTAAAGATGTTCTCGGGCTTAACGGTATTTAATAAGGTCAGACTGGCACGATTGCTTTTAAATATTAGGAAAAATAATTCAGCGCCACGAGCTTGTGCATTGCGCATGGCAGGGTCAACCAAGATTGCGCTACCCATTTCAGATAGTTCAATAAAGAGTAATTTTCGGGGCGCCTCTGGACTGCTAGAAAAGATATTCTTTACGCCATCCATCAAGGCAACGAGAGGGCTTGCTATTGCGCAAAGTGGTACGCCGACCCAGTGGTCAATCGCACGCATGGTGTTGACGCTAATACTCATAGTGGGACTTTAAAAGA
Source organism: Pseudomonadota bacterium (assembly GCA_041179045.1). Lineage (GTDB taxonomy): Bacteria > Pseudomonadota > Gammaproteobacteria > Burkholderiales > Burkholderiaceae > Polynucleobacter. The sequence continues at coordinate 4,797 of JBEGUE010000206.1, read as the reverse complement.
ATTATTTCCGTTTTAATAAAAAGTAAGCGCCAGGTAATACCGACAAGACGGTAATGGCACCATAACTAATAGATGCTAATACTGTCATAGATGGGCTAACGCCCCACAATGCCAGTACAGAAGAGAGTGTAGCTTCACGCAAGCCCCAGCCGGAGATGCTGATTGGCAACATTAATAAAAGACTTAAGGCAGGTAAGCCAATCATGAGGGCTTCAATCGGCGCATCAACGCCATAGGCCTTCAGACAGAAGAGCAGCGTCAGAATGGTGAGCGAGTGAATACCAATCGCAAATGCGGCTTGAGCCACATTCATAGGCCAAGAAAAAGCGAGCTTGATACCAGGCAGAGCGTGATTCATTTGTACGCGGTCTAATAATTTTTGCAGCAAATTACAGCTCGGCCCCCAGGCCAAAATAGCGGCGAGCAATAAACCTGCTGCCACCATGATCCCGGTAACTGCATATCCTAAATCAGTACCCCAGGCGGCCAAGGTTGCGCCACCCAGAATGAGGCCAAGTCCGCCCAGTAAATTATTTCCCGCTAAGCCCAGCAAGCGATCCACCAAAACCATAGAAAAACTCAGGCGCAGTTTAGGGGTTGCATGCTCTAGGTCAACCGAGTGATGCAGTTCTTCATCAAGCTCTTTCGCCTCAATCAACTTGCCGCTGCTATTTAAGTGAGTAGCAGTAATGGCGCGATAGCTATCACCACCTAGTGTGCTGGGTAAACCTTGATTGATGAGTCCGCCCGCAAAGTAGAGCGCAACAAAACTGAATAGACTGCCTTGAAAGCCAACCTTACGCATCAAAAACCCCCAGCGTAGTCCACCACAAATAAACGCTGAAATCATGGTTAATCCGGCTGCTAAAAACCACCAAGGCTGCATCTGAATATCTGAATCCAATAGGGCGTGCCAATCAATTCCGCTAGTGGCTTTCCATAGGAGGGCGACTGAGAGCAAAATACGAATCGTGGGCCAAGCCCGCTTGAGGATTGCCTTCCACCCAGATGTGGCTTTGGGGGTGGCTTGGGGTTGTGAACTCATAGGCGTAAGGATAATGCCTACGGCCCCTAAGGTCTTGAATTTGGGGAATTAACGCGCCGCGCCAGCATCCTGCCAGTTCCGGCAGAGGCTGTAGTCAAATTTTGATAAAACTTGTCCAAATCGAATAATTTCTAGGCTATCCAAGGGTTCGCAGACTTCAAAGGCCAGATTTGAGCCTACAGGTGGCCTAAAAGCCATACCCGACCAGTTAAGCAGTAAGACGTTTGCGCCAGCCGGCAGTTGCCCGAACCAAAGGTCAAACTGATCCTGTCTTTGGTCCAGCACAAAGACCGGGAGTGGTTGTGCATACCAAGCAGCACGACTACCTAGGGTCCAGTTTTGTACTGCAATCCCATTGACTTGCGTAGCTTGCGCTAATTGAGCGGCTTTTTGGCCAGCAAGCTTCCAGCCATAGAGATCGGCAATGGGGTTGGATTTCACAGACGAGCTGGTGATACCTCCAGCCAGAACAAAACCAAAACCGAGCAAACAAATCAATAACTGCCCAATCAGCAATATCCGAATTGCCATCCGATGTTGCATAGTCCACGTTTTAGCTAAACCGATGCCGGCAAATGGCGCAAGACAAAACCAGGCAGGCGTAGTCCAGTGGGGCAGGCTACCTCCACCGGATAGAGTAGCGAAAATCACAAAGGGGATCGCGAAGAAACTCAGTAAAGCAATCAGAACCATTTTCTGCGAATGGAGGCAATGCCTTAGAAAAGCATAGACACCCAAAAGCAATAGGAGTCCAAAGCAGGCAATCTGAATGCCAACAAAAGCGCCGACTCTCCGCCAAGCCCACGCACCACCACTGCCATGGGCAATTTGATATTTGAAGGAGATCCAATCATTGACCCAGTTCCAATAGAGCACAGGGCTAATCACGATCAACGCAATCGCTGCTGCAAGCCAAAAACCAGCTTTGGTAATCCAGGCTTTTTTGGGTGAGGCCAACAATACGAAGAGTAAGGCAAATGCGGTAAAGGCAGCGGTGTACTTACTCAGACCTGCCAAGCCCAGTAACAAGCCGGTAATGATCCAGTCCGCAATGGTGAACTGATCTTTTCGAGTCCAACGTAAGGCCATCAGCATCAAGCCAAGACTTAAGGGTGCCAGTAGGGTGTCAGGCAAAAGACCGATTGCTAAAACGTGGGGCAGTGGTGCTGCAATGATGGCTAAGACAGCCATCAGCCCACACAGGTTTGCTGATGGAAGGGCGGTAGTGAGGTAACCCGCATTACGCCCTTGTATCAGGTGATGAATTTCTAGGGTCACTCGATACACTAAGAAAGCGGAGAGTACCCAAAGCAATTCGGGAATCAAGCGAATGATTCCCTCGGATGAAGTCAGGCTGACCAGCGGCCATTGGATCCAACCCACCAGTGGTGGGTGATCAAAATAACTCCAGGCAAGATGTTTGGCGTACAAAGCGTAGTGTGCTTCATCGACAGAAAACTCAATCGAGAAACCCAGGGCAAAATGCACCAGTGCAGTAATGCAGATGCTGATGACAGCCCAGCTTGAGGGTGATTGATGGCGCATGTAATGATTTTAGACTTAAGCATCCCATTCTTTGGGACAATTCAGAAGATGCTCACCAAAACCTGTTTTCGCTCCACATTGCTTTTGACCGCCACAGCCATTTTATTGGCGGGTTGTGCAGGCTTGACTGGAAATTCAATTGAGAATGAGGCAGGGCAGCCATTCAATGCCGATCAGTTACCAGCTCAAGAGGATTTACCAAAATTCTCTGCGGAGAGACCAAAAGACGGGATGCCAGACGGCTGGCATTTTTATCGCATAGCGCCCTATAAAAAGAACACCATTTACCGACTTGAGAAATACCAAGGCCGTACGGTATTGGCTGCTAATTCCAAAACATCGGCCTCTGGTCTTGCGGTAAAACTTCGGCCGCGCTCCGCGCAAAACTTATGGCTGCAGTGGGAGTGGAAGGCAGTAGGTGCGATACCGCAGGCAGATAATGCGGACAGTCAACATGACGATGCACCACTACGGATCTTGGTAGCCTTTGATGGCAACAAATCCAAACTTCCCCTCAAAGAAAAACTCACCTTTGAGATGGCTAGCTTAATTAGCGGTCAAGAGATGCCTTATGCCACCGTGATGTATATCTGGTCCGGTAAGAATTCAGTCAACACAGTTTTGAACAACGCCCACACCTCTCGTGTGAAGATGATTGTGGTGGACTCTGGCTGGGATGGTTTGGGAGAGTGGCGCAAGCACGAACGGGATTTAGCGGCGGACTACAAGTTGGCTTATGGAGAGGCGCCGGGTAATGTCATTGGTATTGCACTGCTTACGGATACTGACAATACAAAGTCAGAGACTCGCGCTCTTTACGGCGATATTGAATTACTCCGCAAAAATTCCAAATAGCTTACAAATTCTGAGGGCGCCAACGCTTTAGGAGCAGGGCATTGCTTAATACGCAAAAACTGGAGAGCGCCATTGCACTGCCCGCTAGCATGGGTGACAGGTAACCTAAAGCTGCCATCGGAATACCAATCGTATTAAATGCAAATGCCCAAAATAAATTTTGAGCAATCTTATTCCAAGTTCTTTTGGAGATATCAATTGCATCAGCAACCAAGGTGGGGTCGCCACGCATTAAGGTGATTCCAGCGGCTTGCATGGCTACATCAGTCCCAGTAGACATCGCCATACCCACATCTGCCATCGCCAATGCTGGCGCATCATTTACGCCATCACCAATCATTGCAACATATTGCTTTTGAAGTGCAGGCGGATTTTGTAGTCGATGAATCATTTGCGCTTTATCGCTCGGCATAATTTGTGCAAAGACTTCATCAATACCAATAATTTTTCCTACACGAGTAGCAGCAGATAAATTATCACCAGACAACATCACCGTCCGAATATGTAATGCATGCAATGCATCGACTGCTGATTTTGCATTGGGTTTTAGTTCATCCCCAAAAGCAATGACAGCAATTGGTGAGGACAACCCAGTACTTTCACCACCCGAGCTCATCAACACGGAAATAGTTTGACCTTGTTCAAAATAAGCCTGCGCTTTTTGTAAAACGAGATCGTGCGCGTTGCCGCCCTCGAGCGAGGCTATGCTTTGCAAGCGCAGTGTTTGTCCCGCAAAAGGACCGCTAATGGGAATGCCTTCAATTCCAATACCAGGCAAGCCTTTGCTAAATGAGGTGGCAATCGGTGCGATACCTTTTTCTTTGGATGAAATTAGCAGTGCTTTAGCTAAAGGATGCTCACTTCCCAATTGCAAGCCTGCAGCAGTGGCGAGAATTTGATCAATATTTGAGGGCGATCCATCAAAAGGCAGTAGGGCAAGCATTCGTGGTTTGCCAATTGTCAGTGTTCCAGTCTTATCAAAGGCAACGATATTGAGTTTATGGGCCAGCTCTAGCACTTGCGGGTCCTTAATCAGAATGCCAAAGCGTGCGGCTATACCAGTGCCAGCCATGATTGCTGCTGGCGTGGCTAAGCCAAGCGCGCAGGGGCAGGCGATCACGAGAACCGAAACAGCGCGCAAGATGGCGATAGAGGTGGAGTCCAAGTACAGCCAGTTGCCGATGCCGGTAATGATGGCCAGAATCATCACAGTAGGCACAAAGATCGCGCTTACCTGATCCACCAATTTTTGAATCGGCGCTTTTTGAGTTTGCGCTTCTTCTACTAAGTTAATGATTTTTGAAAGTACGCTTTCAATGCCAACTGCTTGCGCGCTTACTACCAGTGCACCT
>JBEGUE010000205.1:0-3556 GCA_041179045.1 Pseudomonadota bacterium | reverse complement strand
CATACGCGATGGGTGCACAGTGAGAGATGGTGGTTATCTAGCCCTGTGCGCTCTGGCCCAAAGAGGAGGGCGACTTGCTGATTTCCTGCAACAGCCGCCTGTATTAATGGTTGAGCATCTTGCCAATTTAATGCGGGTGGTCCAAATTCACGCTCGCGACTAGTAAGGCCTAAGACAAGAGAGCAGCCTTGAACAGCTGACTCCAGAGAAGCGGTCTCTTGACTAGATTCCAAGACGTCGACCGCGCCACTAGCCAGAGCAATGGCCTCGGGCGTCTGGGCAACACCCGCAATCTTCGGTGAAATCAGCCGTAGATCACTAAAGCCCATGGTTTTTAGCCCGCGGGCTGCCGACCCCACGTTTCCTGGGTGACTGGTTTCGACTAAAACCCAGCGGAGTAACTGCGCTTGTGAGGCATTCATATCAAAGAGAATTCTCTATTAGCTTGGGAGTTCAATGTAGCAATCGTTTAGAATCAGGGTGTTAGCTCCTTATTGTCCTGCAGTTTGCAATTTGGTGAGCTTGTTCTTATTTAATTTGTCCATCAATACTATGCATCCCATGTTAAATGTGGCCGTTAAGGCTGCCCGTCGTGCCGGAACCGTGATTAACAGAGCCTCTCTCAATTTAGAGCGACTTCAGGTTGACCGCAAACAACATAATGATTTCGTAACTGAGGTGGACAGACAGGCTGAAGCAGCCATCATTGAAACGCTCAGTGAGGCCTATCCTTCGCATGGTTTCTTAGCAGAAGAAACTGGCGCCCAAAACGTTGACGCTGAAAATGTTTGGATCATTGATCCACTCGATGGCACAACCAATTTTATTCACGGTTTTCCACAATATGCAGTTTCGATTGCACTGTCTGTAAATGGGGTGACCCAACAAGCAGTGGTTTACGACCCAACTCGTGATGAGCTATTCACTGCTACGCGTGGTGCAGGTGCTTATTTAGATCGTCGGCGTTTGCGTGTTGCTACGCAGGATCGTTTAGCTAGTTCATTGTTGGGCACTGGCTTTCCTTATCGCGATGATCAAGACTTAGAAAAGTATTTAAAAATCTTTGCGGATATGTCACGTCAATGTGCTGGCCTGCGCCGTCCTGGTGCCGCATCCCTTGACTTGGCTTATGTTGCTGCTGGTCGTTACGATGGATTTTTTGAGAGCGATCTCAAGCCATGGGATATGGCCGCAGGGGCTTTATTGATTACTGAGTCTGGTGGACTGGTTGGTAACTACCGTGGCGAAGAAGGGTTCCTGCAAAGCGGTGAAGTGATGTGCGCAAATCCACGTATCTTTGCTCAGATGGTGCAGTGCTTGTCCAAATACTCTACCTGTTAATTCGGCGTCAGTTTTCAGTTTTGATCAGGTCGGTGTAACGTACGCCGTCTTGATTAATGAGCAGGGCACTAGCCCGTGGGCGCCCACTTTCGGGATGATCTAAATCCCAATCTGATAATACCCAGCGTTGCCATTGTTGATCTTGTAGATGCTCTTGATGGTACTTAGGGAGATGGGTATGACCATGTATCAATTGATTCCCGGCTTGATCTCTGAGAACTGCTGCGCAGGCAGTCAAGGTGACATTCGTTTTGGCTTGCGTACGCTCAACTGAGGATTGCATTGATCGTTGATATTGCGCACCACTATTGCTGCGCAGTTGATTCGCAATCGAGCGGCGCCAGTTCAATGGCATTCTCAAGAATAGTTTTTGAATCCAGGGTTTACGAACCCAGCTACGGAAAACTTGGTAGCCAATATCTGCCGTACAAAGTGAATCACCGTGGCAGAGAACATATTCGGAGCCGGCAATATTCATTTTGCTAGGATCAGACATCAGGGTCATGCCAGTTTTGCTTAAAAAATGCTTACCAACTAAAAAGTCCCGATTACCGTGAAGGTAATAGGTTTTGACTTTAGTTGACAAGGTTGCAAGCGCATTTTTTACCTCTTGTTGGAAAGGTGAATGTAAGGCGGCATCATCGCCAACCCAATACTCAAATAAGTCTCCCAGGATAAATACCGCTTCCACCTTAGGAGCGTCCTTTTCGCAAAAATCAAAGAATCGTTGCGCCGTCAATGGCATTGACGGCGTGAGGTGCAAATCAGAAATGAGTAGCGCGCTTGCGTATTGCGGAATCATTCCTCGAGAACGCTTGCCTTTTCAAGGAGGACGTCTTCTGCAGGAACATCCTGATGAAAGCCGGCGTTACCTGTTTTGACTTTGCGAATAGCATCAACCACATCAAGACCATCGGTTACCTTGCCAAAAACTGCATAACCCCAACCTTGTGCGCTTGGTGAAGTGTGATTCAAGAAATCGTTGTCATTAACATTAATGAAAAATTGCGCCGTCGCAGAGTGCGGGTCGCTGGTGCGAGCCATGGCTACTGTGCCACGTTCGTTTTTAAGGCCATTATTGGCTTCATTCTCAATCTGGGCGCCAGATTTTTTTTCTTTCAGGCCAGCAGTCATGCCGCCACCTTGAATCATAAAATTATCAATCACGCGATGGAAAATCGTGCCATCGTAGTGACCACTTTTGACATATTGCACGAAATTGGCAACAGTCTTTGGCGCCTTGGCAGCATCTAGCGAGAGGGTGATATCCCCTTTATTGGTTTTGAGCAGAACTTTGGTCATGATGAATGTACTTTCTATGAGTTAGTAGATAAAAAGGTATGAGAATTATTTTGAAGTAGGTGGTGGGATTACAGGCGCTGCTGGCGCAACTCCCTTTTTGGGCGGCTTCAGTATCTCCATCAGTGCTTTTGCACGATTCGTATATTGACGCTGATTTAAGACTGCATCCTTTGCGGCATTCTCATAAGCCTGGGCAGCAAGACGAATATAGACCTCGCCTAAGTTGGCAGAGGCAACTGTATAGCTCGGGCGTAACTTTAAGGCGAGTTCTAAATAATCTCTTGCCTCAATCCAGCTGCCTTGGTTTGCTGCAAGTGCAGCTAAGTTGTTGTACGGCTCGGGTAGCTCCGGAAACTGCTGGGTAATTTCAAGCAAAGTCTTTTTAGCCTCTACCCACTGGCGCATTTCAATCTGCATACGTGCTTTGACGTAACGTAACTGCACATTACCCGGTGTTTTTTTGAGTTGCTTATTAATGCTGTCGATCGCTTCCGGATATTTCTTGGCTTTGACTAATTTTTCAATATCGGATGGAACCCCATTTTTAGTTACGGGATCAGGCTCAATAATTAAAAAGGATAAAAATGGCACAGCAACAGAGTCTGATAGCTCAGCGTTAAATTGATCGTACCCAGCGTCATTGCCGGCAAGTCTTTGGGGGTCATTGGGGCCGTAAGATCCCAGGTAGGGCGCCTGAGTGCCTTGAGCGGCATTAGTGGCGCTATTGAGGGCCTTAATTTCAGTCTCTGCTAACTGTTGCCCAGGAGTACTGCAGCCTGCCAAGAGTAGAGCAGCAAAAATAGCGTACAAGCCACCCAGCTGGGCTGGACGTAGTAAAAAATGGTTAGCTGGCATAGGGTGTGGGGTGAAAAACGGGCTCATTCGATATACTCAGCGCTCAGTCTAACAAATT